>CANDYO010000042.1 GCA_947424995.1 Rickettsiales bacterium
TGAGTTAGATTCACTTCAATATATTAAGGATAGAATAATTAATTTTTAATTAAAGGTAATAAAAAATTTTTTAGAAAGTAGTTTTAAAATTAAAAACTACTTTCTAAAATTCTGTAGCTATTAAAGAATAGCGCCGTAAAAGATAAAAACTAATGTTATGCAATGTCAGTAGTAGTACTGTTTCCTACGCATTCACTAGTATTGTTAGCTAAATTCAAGCACGAACTATTTTCAGAGTTACCTTGAATTGCGCTATCTGCTTCGGTTGCCAAAGTATTAATTTTACCTAATGTGACGTTTAGTAGTTCATGTACTAATAAAGTTGCTTCTTTCTTTGCAGCGTCTTCTGCTTGATGCTCTAGGGTTATTGCTTCTTTCTTTGCAGCGTCTTCTGCTTGATGCTCTAGGGTTATTGCCTCTTTCTTTGCTGCATTTTCTGCTTCATGCGTCAGATGAGTCCCTACTTTTCCTGCTGCGTTCATTGCTTCATGTGCTAGGTGAGCTCCTGCTTTTCCTGCTGCACCTATCACTTCATGCGCCAGATGCACTCCTACTTTTCCTGCTGCGTTTAACAATTCATCTGTTAATCCTGTCATAAAATATCTCCTAAAATTTTTGTTTGGCTGCGAATATTTATCCGCGGTCAAATTTTAGCATAGATTCCTTAACTAACAATATTGCAGTTAAGTGATTTTGTAACTTTTGATTTAAAAGCAGGCTATTTTCTGTTTGAATATTCTTCATTGGTAAAAGTTTTAAGGCAAAGAGCATGCAAAGAGCCTGCCAGGGCATCTTTTAAGGAGTTATAGATTAGTTTATGTCTTTGAACGGATGGTAGCCCTGTAAATTGTTCTGAAACGATGATAATGGTAGCGTGAGTTAGGCCTCCGGTAGGATTCTCTATATGTTCGGCATGACGATGGCTATCATCGCTAATATCAATGAATGAAGGATTTAAATGTTCGAGTCTTTGCTTGATTTGAGCTGCTGTTAGCATATTTTGATTATCCTATAATTTAATTCCGCCAGTTTGGCAGGTTAAGAGTGGTTTATTGCCGATAGTTAGTCTGCATTCTACTCCTAAAGTTAGCGGAGAATTATGATTAATATTATGACCAATAATTGGTAAAGATAATACAGGAATATTGAGTATTTGAGCAAAATTTTTGAGCGCTAAAGCACATAGATCTGGTTTACCTTCTGGCATTCTAGGTGGAGTGAATTCACCAAAAATAATGGCTTTAGCTGATTTAAAAATACCAGCTTGGAGTAATTGATTAAGCATTCGATCAATTCTATATCCTTGTTCGTCCACATCTTCGAGAAAAATTATTTTATCAGTAGCATCGATTTGCCAAGAAGTTGCTAAGCTAGTTTGAACTATAGATAGATTTCCGCCAGTTATTGAGGCATCAATTATTTGAGTTTTTAAAGCTGAGTCATTTAATGGAGTCAGCTGATAATAATTTATGCTAGTTTGTTCACCAAAAATAATGGGTTTAAGTTCTTCTAGTAATTTTGGATTGCGAATAATCTGATTGATAACGGCGCTATGCATACTGCTCCAGTGCCATTTATTTTCTAAAAATAGATGCAAGGCTGTGATGTCACTAAATCCAAGCAAGAGTTTAGCTTGTTTAGGAGGATCTATGCTTTCTAGAGCTGGAATAAGCTTTGCCGCTCCGTATCCACCACGGATTGCCCAAATAGCTTTGCTCGTTTTATTAGTTAATGAATCAATAAGATGTCTGCTGCGATATTTTAGCGTATTAGCTGAGAATGGGTCTTTACCCAAAGCGATAAGATCATTTGGAATGTGAGCAATAAGGCCAACACTAGCTAATATTGCTTTGGCTTTTTCGTAATATGTAGGTAATTCATTAGCTGGAACAGTTGATGAGGGAGCAACTATATCTATGATATCTCCAGGCTTTAAGAAAGGCCAACATTGGTTTATCATTTTGCTCATTGAAATAGTTCCTAATAAAAAAGGCGCATTGCTGCGCCTCTTTTTGAGTGTATTAACGTTTTGAGAATTGGAAACGTTTACGAGCTTTCTTCTGTCCATATTTTTTACGTTCAACAGTTCTAGAGTCACGAGTTAAGAAACCGCCTCTGCTGAGTAATGTATGTAATTCTGGAGAGAATTGATCTAAAGCGCGACTAACACCATGGCGAATTGCTCCTGATTGACCGGTAGAGCCGCCACCTTTAACGGTGCACATAATATCAAAGTGATTTAAGGTTTTAGTTGCGACAAATGGTTGAAGCAATAAAGTTCTATGAGCAGGGCGAGGGAAATAATCCTCAAAGCTTCTGCCGTTAATAGAAATTTTACCTGTACCATGTTTAATCCAAACTCTTGCAATAGCATCTTTTCTTCTGCCAGTTCCATATGAGCGGCCTAATTGATCTATTTTTGGAAGTCTTACTTCTTCTTGTGGCTGGATAAGTTGATTTAGTTCATTTAGTGACATAACTAACCTTTTTTATTCTTAATGTTCATATTAGCAAAGTCTAGCGATACTGGTTTTTGTGCTTCATGAGGATGAGTGTTGCCGGTATAAACATATAAATTAGATAAACGTTTTCTACCCATAGTTCCTTTAGCTAACATTCTTTCAACAGCTTTCTCTACTACTCTTTGTGGATGTTTGCCAGCTAGAATCTTACCAGCTGTCGTTTCTTTTATTCCACCAAAATAGCCAGTGTGACGATAGTATATTTTCCCATCTTTTAAAGCAGATTTATTACCACTCAAATGGATTTTATCAGCATTGATGATGATTACGTTATCACCACAATCTTGGCTTGGAGTATAAGTAGGTTTATCTTTGCCAGATAAAATCATGGCAACTTTTGCTGCTAGTCTTCCGAGAACTACACCTGTAGCGTCGATCACTAGCCATTTTTTGTCTACTTCAGACTCTTTCATTGAATAAGTTTTCATGTATTTTACACTGCCTTAACTTAAAATAAATTATATTGGAAGATCCTAAAATATGCTAAGTTGTACTCTTTTGTCAATAATTAATATGAAGAAAAGCATTTTTAATTTTAAATACTGGTCAGTTACGATTAAATATGTTTAAATTATCTCGATGTCGTCATCCCTGACGAGGAAAAACTAAGTAATGCTTAGTTTTTACGAGATCGGGGATCTTATGACTTATGAACTCCTGAGATTCCCGGTCGCGCCGCTAAAGCGGCTTGCCAGGGATGACGAGTTACCATGAGTTAGAGAGTAAGGAGAAAGAAGGTTACTCGCATGAATGATGTAAATTTAGGGACTAAGCTGTTTATAAAGTTATTCTGTAAAAAGATAGGTCAGGATGAGTTTGGCAATTGCTATTATCAAGCTAAGTTTAAGAATGCTTTTGCTAAACATAAGCGACTGGTTTTATATAAAGGAATAACTGAAGGGTCAAAGGTTCCAGCTTTATGGAACGCATGGTTGCATTATAGCATTGACGAAGTTCCAATAGATAATGTACATTATAAGTGGGAGAAAGCTCATCTTCCGAATCTAACAGGTACAAATTATGCTTACTTTCCATCTGGGCATCCTCAATCTGTTAAACTTGGAAATAGAGATAAATCTACTGGAGACTATCAAGCTTGGCGACCATTTTAGTAAAATTAAAATTAATTAGGTAAAAACTTATGAATAAAAATATGATCGAAACTCTTATAGGAGCTTTAGTTTTAGCAGTGGCTGCTTGGTTTTTAATGTTTTTTATGAAACATAATACAGGCTTTAGTGTATCTAAAGATCGTTATAATTTAATAGCGAAATTTGAACAAGCTGATGGTGTGTCTGTAGGGACTCCGGTTAGAATAGGAGGAGTAAAGATAGGAGTGATAACTGGAGAAGAGTTAGATCCAAACACTTATTTCGCAGTTATAACTTTATCTGTAGATGATAAGGTTAAAATACCTATGGATTCTACAGCTAAAATTTCTAGTGATGGCCTAATTGGTACTAAATATTTATCAATTGTACCTGGTGCTGATGATCAAATGTTGGTAAATAATGGCGAGTTAAAATATACTCAATCATCAATCAATCTTGAAACTTTAATCGGTAAAATGGTGTTTTCAAGTGGTAATAAAGATGATAAAACTGCTCCAGCGGCAGCGGCTCCACAAGGTACTAAGTAATAATTATGGCAATATTACCAATTATTTATGCACCTAGCCCTATTTTTAAGCATAAGGCTAAACCAGTAGTCAAAGTCGATGAATTAATCCTAGAGCTAGCAAGTGATATGCTAGATACGATGTATGCTGAAAATGCAGTAGGTCTAGGAGCAAACATGGTTGGTATCGACCAGCGAATTATTGTATTAGACTTAAGAAAAGATGACGTTAAAAATCCTTATGTAATGCTTAATCCTGAAATAGTAGAAACTTCTACGGAAACAAGTGAATATGAAGAGGCTTCATTAAGCTTTCCTGGTATTGCTGCGATGATAAAACGTCCCAAAAAGATTAAAGTAAAATATCTTGATTTGGACAGTAATGAACAAGTATTAGCTGCAGATGAATTTCTAGCCAGAGTTATTCTCCATGAAACTGATTACCTGGATGGTGTAGTGTATTTAGATTATCTCTCTAAATTGAAGCGCGATATGCTTATGACTAAGATGCTTAAATTCATCAAAAGTCATCCTCCCCATGTACATGGTGCTCACTGTAATCATTAGATTGATTGGAGTGCGCGTCATCCCTGATGAAAGCGCGCATTAGCGAGCTTGAGATCAGAGGGCTTATTAGTCCTGAGATCCCCGGTCTAAGATGCTTTAGCAGCTTAGACCGGGATGACACAGTCCATCTTAATTACAATAACTACTTACGCCGGCTTTAAAACTCGCGAGGTCGTCATTCAGAACTTAAGCTTGAGCGTTAGCGAAGCAAGTGTGGGATGACGCCAAAAATGGCGTCTTAACACATTATTAATCAGAGGTTATTGAGTTAAGTTATATTTGGCTTTAAAACATCAGGCTCACGGATATATAATGGTGCAAGACCATGATATAATTTATTTTCTAAATAAAATTGGCTAGATGATGCCAGTAATTTGGCATTGGCATTGTTAGCAAGTTCAATATCAAGATTATATTGAGGAAAGAATTTTGTACCATCACCTACTAAAATTACATTTTGTGGTATAGAGAGATCTTCGATTGCAACCAATTTAGGTTCACTAAGATGTTCTAATTGTTGATTAAATAATTGAAAATAAATATGCTCTCTGCGAGCATCAAGAATTACAGCGATTAGTTTTTCTGGATGTATTTGTTTTGCTTGCCAAGCCAATACTTGAAAATTAGTTAATGCTATAAACTTACTATTAGAATCCATTTGCAGACCTAAAGCGGCAGCTAGACCTATTCTAACTCCCGTAAAACTACCGGGGCCGTTAGTTATGCTAACTAGATCAATATCTATGAATTGTAATTTTACTTCTCTAAGAGTTTGTTCAATTAAGCTGAATAATTTTTCAGCTTGCTGTGAATTTTCGTTAGTGGCATTATAAGCAAGCAGCTGGTTATTAGCCATGATTGCTACAGAAGCTAAGTTGTTACTTGTGTCAAAAGATAAAATTTTCATTATAAAATTATCCTACAATTTTTTAAAAATATGACATAATAGCTAGGATAGGTAAAGTAAATATAATGATCTAATCAATTTATTAAAAAATATAACCATTGTTTTTAAGATGTTATTTGAGTATACTGCTACTCCATGATTTAAATTAACTGTTAATTAAAATATTATAATGAGTTTATGACTTACGCAGACCTTACTTCATTGAATAAACCAATTGTATTAGTGGGCATGATGGGCGCTGGCAAATCAACCGTTGGTACTAGGTTGGCCAAAAAATTGCGAGTAACATTTTATGATACTGATAATTTAGTTCAAGAAATGGCTGGTTGTTCAATAGATGATATTTTTAAATATGCTGGAGAAGAATTTTTTCGCACCAAAGAAAGACAAGTAGTTGAAGAGTTATTAAATCTTACTAATTGTGTTATTTCTACGGGTGGGGATGCTTTTTTCGATCCGATAAATCGTAAGATTATTAAGGAAAAGTCAGTATCTGTTTGGCTTAGAGCAGATTATGATACTATCTTAGAGAGAGTTTCGCGCCGTAATACCAGGCCTACTTTAAAAACAGGTAATAAAGCTGATTTAGTTGAACAGCTAATTAAAGAACGTTACCCTCTTTATGCAGAAGCGGATATCTGTGTTAATAGTGGTAATGGCCCCCATATGTTAATCGTTGACGATATTATCCAAAAAATTTCAGAATTTTGTTAATTCTTTATTAAGAATGCTTTGTTATAGTTACTTTCTATGTGTTTTTACAAGGAGTAGTTATGGAAAAGGATGTTTTAGATAAATTATTAGTGTTGATTGAAAAAAAGAGAATAGAAAATACCTCACTCAAAAAAGATGGCGAAGTAGTTGACGAGCGCCCATATAAAAATGATCTTACCGAAGAGCAAATAAGAGATTTTAGTGCGCAATGCTGGGAATTATTAGAGAGTAATGTTAAAGCGAAATTTACTAAAGATTTGTTGAATGGCGATCAGGAGTCTTTGGTTAATCGATTTGCAGCTAATATCAGCCGTTCATTAAAAGGAGTCAGTTCAGAGCACTCTATTGAAAGCCAGATAAAAAACTTTAGGGATGTTGAAATTCATACTTATTCAGAAAAGCCTACTATTTATTATGAGAAAGAGTTTGCTGATTTATTAGGAGAAATTAATCCTGTAAAGAACGAAAAAAATGGTAATGCTTTTATAGGAAATACAGCAACTCAACTTGGTACACTTAAGCCTATGCGAGTAGGGCAAGATCAAAAAGATTTATTTAAAGTTACAGCTAATCTTCTTGCAGGAGTTGCTACTACTAAGTCTGATAGTGATATTTTTCGTTCTCGTACAGCAGATCCAATGACAATTACTAAAGATGGTCAAATGCCTCTTATTTTAGTAGAAGCTATAGCTACCTATGCCGATCAGAATTTATCTTCTTTAGGTAAGCTGGATAAAAAAACGTTAAAGCATATAGGCGGAGTTTTAAAAGAAAGCTACAAATCTATGTTATCTAATCCTAATAAAGCATATCATCCTATGTTTGCTCCAGTTATAAAATTAGATGATCTTAGTAAGAATTTTAATCTGGTTAATATTGCAGAGCAAGTAAAATTAAAGGCACAAATACAAGCTGATAACACAGTTATTGGTAGATTATCTAAAATTTTTAAAGGAAGAGAAAGAAGTAATAGTGATAGCTCTACCATCTCAACTAGCAGTCATTCTTCCATTAAAAGTCAAGATTCTGGTAATGAGCGGGGGGTGTAAAGCCTCTAATGCGCTCAACTAAAAGAGCGCGGAAGCTTGGACGGGATTTGAGTACCGCATACCATTCTTTAGTCAGTTGGTGCTTATCCCAACTTATATCACCTAAATAATCTAGACAAGAAACCTGAGTGGCGGCTGCTAAGTCAGCTAAGCTTAAGTTATCACCAGCTAGCCATTTACGAGAACTTAGCAAGAATTCGATATAATCTAGATGATAAGCTAAGTTAGTTCTAGCGGCTCTAATAAAATTTGTTCTAGGATAGCCCTCACCTGTGTAGTGCGGAATAACTTTTTCTTCAAACATATATTTAGTAACTTCAGCATAAAATTTATAATTAAACCAGCTTACTAGACGACGAATTTCAGCGCTAATTATCAGATTTTCTGAAAGAAAAAGTGCCGGTGGATTGATTGATTCTAAATATTCGCAAATTGCATAAATCGAACAGATTACTTTGCCATCTAAAATTAATATGGGTAATTCAAAAGCTGGATTAAGAGCGGCTAAAGAGTTATTTCTTTCCCATGGTCTCTCTTCTACTAAACGAAAACTTAATTGCTTTTCAACCAATAAAACTCTGGCTAAACGTGAAAATGGACAAAGTGGGAAATGATGCAGAATATACATAGCTAAAGGTGGCCTATCGATTTAAGAGTTCTTAATATAAAAGATTGTTGATGAGATAAAAACATGTGAGGTAGTCATCCTTGTCTGCCTGAGTCATAGGCTATGGCTCAGGCTAAGGATCCAGTTTAAATCTTTTAAAAACCTTTAGTTGTTTGAGGTCGCATAAGAGAATTCAACTGGACCCTTGGCCTACGGCCACGGGTGACGGACATCGCATTACTTTTACAGCTTATTTATAAAATAATCTCATGCAATAGTCTTTATAACTAAACTCTAGTATAGCATAAGCATTTAGTTTGAAAAGAGGGGATGTTTAGAAGTGTTGAGTAGATAGTGAATCGTGGGTTCCTCTGGCTCTTCTTAGAATCTCCTTGATAGTAAATCTATTTTCTACATCCGCAGGACCTATAGTAAGAAACTGTTGATCAGTAGAATTAGAGCAGGACTCAAAAGCGGTATCAAGAGAGAGTCCGATGTCAAGCCCTTGTTCACTAGGTTGTTTAACTCGACTAAGTAAACCTTCTATTATAGAACTGCTTCTCTTCAAGGGAACAGGAAGGGGGGTAGCAGACCTTAGTATTACTGGAGTTGTAGCTATCATTTCTTTAGCTTTATTATGTTCTTCAAGAGCGCATACGTGGTTATAAAATGGATGAGTTGATACATCAACGCTTTCCTTGTTATCGTTATGAGATATAGCTAAAATAGAGGTATCTGGAAGAAGCTCATGGAGTATTTTTTGGAAATGCACTGCTCTACCAGGGGTGCCATCATCTCTTTTAAGATCTAAATTAGCATCAGATTCATCCATAAATAGAATTTTAGGATTCTTTAATACTGCCCAAATTAATGGAATAACTCTTTTTTCTCCGCCGCTTAAACTTTTATCATTCCAGTTAGCTTTTCTAGCATATGGATGTTTAAAGAAAGTATCAAACTTATCTGAGAAATTTAATGCTTTTACGACATGTGCTGCGACTTGTAAAATATATTCTTCGCGTTCTTTAGAAAGTATATTTATAGGTTCAAAAGGGGTAAGTATCCCTAAGGATTCGCCAAGACCTTTGAAATTTAAAACGGAAGGTTTTTTAGTATCTTGTGAGGTAGTGATAGGCGTTGGATAACATAAAAGTTCTAGAAAGCTTACGTGCAGAGGCATTACTATATCTTGAGGGAGCATGAAAAAATTTTGCCTTTTTCCTTGTTCATCATAACCTTTTGGAAAGCAAAAAGTTCCGGTAACTGGAGCCCCAGGTAATGAAATATTATTCAGTGCGTTTAATAAAGTTGATTTCCCTATGCCAGCTGGAGCAGATATTAGGGCTCTAACTTTCTCAGTTTTGTTATCTCGTTGAACTTCAAGTGGTATTTTAAAATCTGCTGCATATATTAGTTGGTACTCTGGATCTTTTTCAGGAGAATCTGTATATTTTGCAATAGATCCTGCTATTTTAGGTTCATATTTATGGATACATACATTAATTATTATTTCTTGCGTTAGGCCATTAAAAGTGCGTGTAAAGGGGCGACGCTGCTTTGAGCAATTATCTAATATATTGTTGAAGCGCTCTATTTTATTAAGATGTTCTGACATGGCAGAGATATCTGGACTATTATCACTGCTCCAGTTAGTTACGGCTGAAACGTTTTCTAAGTGCATTAATGTAGTAGAGTGTAAAGAAGTAGAGCTCCCTCGTAATATTTGCATCGCTGTTAAAAAATAATTAAATGGTTTATCTAAATTTTTAACCAAGAAACTCCACCACTGTGCTACGGTTTCTAAAGCTGTTGAATCTATTTCTCCAAATTGAATATTGTCCATTTTTCTACGACTTTGATATACAGAAAATTCTCCTCCTCCTAGTATTGCTTTTGAGAAATAAGATGTAGGTGTGTAATTATTACTTTCGATTTCTTTTAGTTCAGTTACAAGGGGAGCATCTGTTTCACGTTTTTTGGTATATATATAATTTAATCCGCCGCTCACTGCGCCAGTTATTAATGAAAATGCTATTTTAGGTATTAATGGGTTGCTATAAAATATTGAATTGTAATTTGTAGTTGTGTTATATAACATTGCAGCAGAGAAAAGTCCATTACATCCAGCGTTTACAGCAGATACAAAAGATTTGTTTCCTAAGCGAATAACTACTCCAAGACTTTGGGGAACGCTTGGTATTATAACATTTGCTCCCTCGGTTGAAAGTGCTGATACATAAAGTGGAGGTTGTTCAGGATCTTGAGATTTAAAGAGCTTTTCAAATAATTTTCCGATAGCAGGAAATTTTATTATTAATTCACTGACTCTAACCGCAGATTGATTGACGAGGAAAATACTTGATGACATGGCACAATGAACACCAAAACCTTTTGCCATGTTTACTACGAAGTCATGAACAGGCTCGTTATTCATCCCTCCCTTTAAAGGAGTGTTAGATAGTAAGCTATCAAATGCACCTTTATCTTTGGCTAGTTCAGTAGCTATGGCCAAGTTAAGCAAATTCAGAGCTAATGTTGCAAGAAATTCTGTAAGAAGTATCGCTTTTAATTTTTCAGGACCTATTATTGGAGCCACAATAGCGTAAGCTCTTCTGCAGGCTTTGTATGGAGCCCATTCAGTATAATTTACTAGCCTAGTAAGCTTTGTTGTCCAAGGCGCTAAGATGAATTCAGCATTTTCTGGTTGAGATGTTTTTTTTGTTGAGTTAGCTGGATAATCATCATCTTTTTTATGCCTTGTAAGTTCTGCTTGAATTGCTAGGGATCCATGACTAATATCGGAAAAATGTGGTCCTCCAGATGATCTTTTAGACGGATTGGCAAAGTCATGGTCGTTATCTTTTTTTGGATAAAAATATGTATATGGCCAGGTGATATATGACCATAGCCAGCTTATAAGGTTATTATTATCTTTTGCTTTGTCTTTAAACATAATGTTATCAAAATTATTTCTATGAAAGATTGCAGAAATTAGATATAATGGACTACTGTATTTGTCAAGTAACTATTGTCATCATTTTATTAATTAGGTCTCAACTTTAAATTATGTTAAAAGAAATTAATAAAAACACCGATCAGTTAGCTTTGAGTCGGATATTGCCAGCTAATATATTAGCAGAGCAGATGTTGCTTGGAACTATTCTTACTAATAATGAGTCTTATAACCGAGTTAGTGACTTTCTTCAGGCTGATCATTTTTATGAGCCAGTTCATCGGAGAATTTTTGAAGCAATAACTATTTTTATTGATCGGGGAATGCTTGCTAATCCAGTTACTTTAAAAAACCATTTTGATCAAGATCCAGCTTTAAAAGAGATGAATCAGGGTGAGTATTTAGCTCGACTGTCAGCGCTAGCTGCTACCATTATTAATGTCACTGATTATGCTAAAACTATAGTTGATTTAGCGGTTAGGCGTAGCTTAATTAATGTTGGCGAAGATATAGTTAATGATGCTTATAGCCCTGGTATCAAACTCACTTCTGGAGAGCAAATAGAAAGAGCTGAGCAAGAATTATTTAATTTAGGTAATTTAGGAAGGGAAACGGGTGCCAATTTTAGAGCAATTAAGGCATCTTTGGGTCAAGCTTTAGAGAAGATCCAATTGGCCTTTAAGAGACAAGAGAAAATCACCGGTATTTCTACTGGATTTCTTGATCTCGATAAGCTGTTATGCGGAATGCAAAATTCTGACTTGCTAATTTTAGCCGGTAGACCTTCTATGGGGAAAACTGCATTAGCGGTAAACTTAGCGCTGAATGCTTGTCAACATATGCATCAGCAACATGCTAAGGATGACCAAACTATTACTCAGCCATCAGTTGGTTTTTTCTCTTTAGAAATGTCTTCTGAGCAGTTAGCTACTCGGATGATGTCGGTATCTTCAGAAATTAATGCTAGTAAATTAAGATCAGGGCAGATTTCTGAGAATGATTTCGTAAAAATTGTAAAAGCTAGTAAGGACTTAGCTGAATTATCGTTTTTTATCGATGATACCCCATCAATTTCTATAGCAGCGCTTAGAACTAGAGCGAGAAGAATGAAAAGACGACATAATCTTGGCCTTCTGGTCATTGATTATTTACAGCTAATTAGAGGGTCATCTAAAAGCAGCGAAGATAGTAGAGTGCAAGAAATTTCAGAGATTACTCAAGGGTTAAAAGCGATAGCCAAAGAGTTAAATATACCAGTTATGGCATTGTCTCAGTTATCTAGAGCAGTAGAGCAAAGAGAAGATAAGCGTCCGCTCTTGTCTGATTTGAGAGAATCTGGTAGTATTGAGCAAGATGCGGATATTGTGATGTTTATTTATCGCGATGAATATTATCTTATTCGTAAACAACCGAAAGAAAATACAGCTGAACATGAAAAATGGCAGAGCGAAATGAATAAAGTGACTAATACCGCTGAGGTAATTATAGCTAAGCAGCGTAATGGACCAGTAGGTAGCGCCAAGCTTCATTTTGACTCTAATACCACTAAATTTGCTAATCATTTAGATGCCTAAGGACCTATGAGAATAAATAAATTTGCCCTTAATAAGTTTTATATCAATTGTCCAGCGATAGCTGAGAATTATTCTATCTTGCAGCAATATGTTGGCAAGAAAGTGATATGCGCTGCAACTGTTAAGAGTAATGCTTATAATTTAGGTGTGGCTCCCATTATGCTTAGTTTATCTAAGGCTGGCTGTAGTAGATTTTTTATTTCTACGATTGATGAAGCTATGGAGTTGCGTAATAATTCATTAACTGATGAGATTTATGTTTTAAATGGAGTTTTCGCCGGTGAAGAAGTTGAATTTGCTCAACATAATCTTATTCCAGTGCTAAATACTAAACAGCAGTTTGAATTATTTAATAATTATTGTCGTAAAAAAGATAAGCGTTTTTCTGCGATACTTAATATAGATACGGGAACTAATTTATTAGGACTCCCAGTGCAAGAGGCTATAGCTCTAGCTGAACAGAATTATTTTGAGCAAAAAGTTAATATCTGTTTTATCATGAGTCATCTTGCTTGCGCTGCTGATCCTGATAATCCTTATAATCAAAAACAGTTAGATTTAGTCCGTCAATTACAGAAAATATTTAAGAAACCTATATCATTCGCTGATAGTAGTGGGATTTGTTTAGGGGCTCATTATCATTTCGATATTGTGAGACCGGGTATAATGTTATATGGCGTTAGAACTGTGCCCAACGCGCCCGAGCTTAAGCCAGTAGTTACTATAACTAGTCCAATCATTCAAATAAGAGAAGTGATGGAAGATCTATTAGTTGGTTATGATAATAGTCAAAAAGTAAGTAAAGGTAGTATTTTAGCTACCATACCTATTGGTTATGCAGATGGGTTACCTAGTATAGTTAGTAACAATGGAACTTGTTATATTAACGGAAATCCAGTACCTATAGTAGGTAAAGTTTCAATGGATCGAATAGTTATTGAGGTTACTAAAATCTCCAAAAATGATTTATATTTGGGTGCTGAAGTAGAAGTGTTAGGCAAAAATGCGACTATCGAGAAAGTGGCGAGCAGTAATGTTACAAGTTGTCATGAGATATTTACCTCGTTAGGTAGTAATTTACAAAAAATTTATCAACAAGAAGCCTATTAGATGATTAACGATATAGGAATTAAATGACGCTAGTAGTGCTTAAATTTGGCGGGACTTCCTTAGCCAATACCAAATTAATGAATAATGCTGTAGCTAAAGTAGTTAATGAGGTTGAGTCAGGTAACCGAGTGATTGTAGTGGTGTCAGCTATGGCTGGAGTAACCGATCATTTGGTTAGTTTAGTCAATGAAATTACTAGCTTTGGAGTAGATGATAACTTAGCTGAATACGCTAATGTAATTACTACTGGTGAGCAAGTGTCAGCAGGTTTGTTTGCTCTGTTACTTCAACAAGCTGGTTTAAAAGCAAGATCTTGGCTTGGCTGGCAAACTGGAATTATAACTGATGATAATGTTGCTGATGGACATGTTATTGAGCTTAGATGTGAGAAAATTAGCGAGTCATTAGAGCAAAAATATCAAGTTGCGGTGGTTGCAGGATTTCAAGGTATAACCCTTGGCGATAGGATTAGCACTTTGGGGAGAGGGGGGTCTGATACTAGCGCAATAATATTGGCTGGAGTTCTCAATGCCTCTAGGTGCGA
>CANDYO010000043.1 GCA_947424995.1 Rickettsiales bacterium
AACGCTTAGCTTCATTATGTTCATCTGGAGAAAGTTCAGGAATTTCCGCTAGAATAATCGTATCAAATTCTTGGCAAATAGCGATATAATCAACTGTAGCAAGCGGAGATCGGCATAACTGATCAAAGCTAAATATTGCACAATCAACAGCCGTAATCGGACAAATAAGTTCACGTCCCTCAATATTAAGTAACTTATTTTCAGCTGGAGCATTATTAGTAAGCTTAGCAAAACTGTCAATGATAAATTTTTGTGAATCCATTGATTCCTTATAAACATAATAAGTTGTCTCAATAGACTTTAATTTATGCTTCCGATAGTCATATTTGCTATCAAGCTTCAATACTTGCATACTAGTTTTTATCAACTCAATAAATGGCAAAAAAGAATCACGCTGCAGACCATCTTGATATAATTGATCAGGAGTAAAATTTGAGCTAATGATGATAATAACATTCTTAAGCATTAACTCACGAAATAATTTCCCTACAATCATTGCATCAGCAATATCACTAATTTCTAACTCATCGATGTAAAGAACTTGCACTTTTTTGGCAATATATTGAGCAGCATATTGTAATAAGTCGATTTTCTTTGGATAAGCTTTCTTTAAATCATTTAAATAATGATGAACTTCTAGCATGAAAGCATGAAAATGGATTTGCTGTTTCTTCTTTAAGGATAAATGATCAAAAAATATATCAAGCAACATCGACTTACCGATACCAACGCTGCCATATAGATAAATTCCTTGCGGAGGTATCTTTTTACCTAATAAATTTGCAAGCGACATTTTAGGTTTTTTAGTATAATCAACTATTGCATCACTAAGTAAAGCTAGAACCACCAATATTTGTTCTTGAGCTTGGTTCAGCTTTAGATTATTCTTTTGCAAAGCGAGATGGTAACGATCTATTATCTTTTTCATTTAATTAACATTTTCAAATATATAGGTGAAATTGAGCAACTTAACTAATTTATACGGCAACACCGCAGCTTGGCAGCTTCTAATCAATGATTTCTCATCGAATAAGCTAGCGCATGCTTATCTTCTTACTGGTCCCAGCGGTATTGGTAAATTTTCAATGGTAAAAGAATATATAAAATATCTCTTACAAGCAAATGAAGTTTTAATAAAACGGATAGATGAGGGTAATTTTCCTGACTTACTCCACATTTCGAAGCAAGAAAAAAATGATATCACCATTGATATGATCAGGAAAGCTAATGAATTTTTTAGCCAAACTGCTTTAGAAGGAAAATATAAATTTGTAATTATTGATAATGCCGATGATTTAAACCGCAATGCCGCTAATGCTTTATTAAAAATTCTTGAAGAGCCGACCAAAAATACTCATATATTTTTAATCTCGCACGCTCCTAGTAAATTATTACCGACTATCAGATCGCGCTGTCGAACAATTAAATTTCAGCCTTTAAATAAACAAGAATTAGAGCAAGTGGTTGGCAGAAATAAATTTCCAGAATTAGAAGATTTTATTGCCGGCTCTCCTGGAAAAGCTATTATCTGCAGTGAGCTAGGTATAGATAAACTCTATAAACAATTACTTGAGTTAATTCAAAGCGATGATCTAATTGCTTTCAATAAATTCGCAGATAGTATAATTAAGCAGCCCCAACAATGGCAATTACTAACTGAATTGTTAATCTATCTACTCGGCAACTGCATCAAATTATCCACTAATTCTTCTGATCAGGAACAGCAAAATATCTTAACTAAAATAGCTGAAACCAAATCTACTGAAGAATGGTTTAAGCTTTATGATCAATTTTTGTTATCTTTGGGCCAAACTGAAATCTATAATTTAGATAAAAAACAACTGCTACTGCTTACTTTGTATAATATTCGTAATTAGTATCTGATACCAAGTTTCATTGCTGAAAACATTTAGCGCGTCATCCCTGTATATGTTCATCTTTTCAGTTACAAGGTTAGCAATAAATAAGCTACGCGTCATCCCTGGCAAGCTATGCTGGAAGCATTAGCTAAGACCGGGGATCTCAGGAGTTTTCTTCCTCACGAGATCCTAGGATCTCGTAAAACCAGGCTTTGCCTAGTTTTACTTCGTCAGAGATGACGCCGAATCCGTAACCGAGTTAGTGAACTTTTACAGGTGACGCGCACTTTGCAACTAAGAAATGAAATGTATTACTCTAAAGAAGCTCTCTTTACCCCTTCATCTTCACCATTACCACCATCCCTTCGATAGCAGCAATTTCTCTATAATCATTGATGTTTAGCTTAAATTTTTGCTTTAAATCAATCAGCACCTGAGTATCATCTTCAGTAATAATTTTTAAGATAACTTCTACTTGTCCAACTGCTTTACTCACCAAAATATCTTTAAGTTTGGCTATGGCGCTTTTTTCTTTTATCAATATTTCTAGGGCAAGAAGTTTGGTAGATAAGTAATCATCTAAAGCTTCAACTTCTTGACCAGTTACCCTAATTCCACCTTCATCTTTGCGCACTTCAGCTCTAATCATCAATGGAATATTTTGACCGAATAATCTAGACGCTTCATGTAATACTTCATTTTCAAAAAATGATAGTTCTATACTACCATATTGATCCGAAAGAACTGCCTGTAAATAGCGTCCCTTTGGCGAAACTTTGGCCTTACTACTAATTACCATTCCAGCAAGATCTACCATAGTATAGCCAAGCTGATGCTCATCTTTTAAATAGTCGCTATGGATAATACTGGTTTGCTCTAAAATATCTTTATATTGATCGAGCGGATGAGATGAGAGATAGAAACCGAATGCTTCGAATTCATGAATCACTTTATCTTTAATCGGCCAGTCTTCAATTTTGGGTAAGCTTGGCTTATATTGCTCTTGAACATTGCTGCCAAATAAACCTATCTGATTGCTTAATCTTTCTCTGGTAATAATATTATTATAGTTACTAAGCAAATCAAGCCCGGTGAATAATTGTTGTCTATTAGGATTCAAACTATCAAAACTACCAGATTTTATAAGGCTTTCTAGTAACCGCTTATTAAGTGTTTTGGGACTAACTCTACCAGCAAAATCAAATATGTCTTTAAATTCTCCATTCTCTTCACGTTCTTTGCAGAGTACTTCCATTGCTGCTACTCCAACATTCTTTAATGCTCCTAGGCCATAACGAATCGCTCCATTTTCAATAGTGAAATAACTATGTGATAGATTTATATCAGGTGATAAGATAGCAATGTCAAAATTTTTCGTTTCTTGCTGAAAGATATTTAATTTATCAGTATCATCTATTTCCAAATTAAGCGAAGCAGTCAAAAACTCTAAGGGGAAATTAGCTTTAAGATAGGCAGTTTGATATGAGATCATCCCATAAGCAGCGGCATGTGCTTTATTAAAACCATAACCGGCAAATTTTGCCACTAACTCAAAAATACTACTGGCCTGCTGCTGATCAATGCCATTCTTTATTGCTCCTGAAACAAATATCTCCCGTTGATCATCCATTTCAGCCTTGATCTTTTTACCCATCGCTCTTCTAAGCAAATCAGCTGATCCAAGACTATAGCCCCCCATAATCTGAGCAATCTGCATCACCTGTTCCTGGTAAATAATCACTCCGAAAGTTTCTTTTAAAACCCCTTCTAAGCTTTCATGCAAATAATCCGGTTGCTGGGTACCGTGTTTACAGGCGATATAAGCCGGAATATTATCCATAGGACCAGGGCGATATAAAGCGCCCAAAGCTATTAAGTCCTCAATCGTATCAGGACGCATTTTACGTAAAGCATCTTTCATACCAGAACTTTCAAACTGGAACACTCCAGTTGAAAGACCTTTGCTCATCATTGCAAAAACTTTAGGATCATCAAGGGGAATCAAATTGATATCGAATTCAGGCTGAGCTTTATGGATTAATTTACTAGCATTATCAATTACGGTTAAAGTTTTAAGCCCTAAAAAGTCAAACTTTACTAACCCCGCCAATTCACCATATTTCATTGAATATTGAATCACTAACATACTAGACTTATCATCAGAATAAAGCGGCAGAATCTCTTCTAATGGTTTATCAGCAATAACGAGTCCTGCTGCGTGAGTTGAGGCATGCCTATGCAATCCTTCTAACTGCAGAGCTATATTAAGCAATTTCTCAATAGCTGGGTCTTCCTTTTTAGCCTGTCTAAGCAAGGGCTCCATTTCGATAGCCTGCCCTAAAGTGACTGGATTCACCGCATTAAATGGCACTAATTTTGAAATTCTATCCACCTGACCATAAGGTATTTGCAATACCCTACCTACATCTCGCAATACTGCTCTGGCTTGTAATTTACCAAAGGTAATGATCTGAGCTACTCTATCTTCACCATATTTTTCTTGAACATATTTAATCACTTCATCACGACGATTCTGACAAAAATCGATATCAAAATCTGGCAATGAAATCCGTTCAGGATTTAAGAATCGTTCAAATAGCAGACCAAATTTAATCGGATCAAGATCAGTAATATAAAGACTCCAGGCTACCACTGAACCGGCACCAGACCCACGTCCAGGACCTACTGGAATACCATTTTTCTTGCTCCACTTGATAAAATCTGAAACAATCAAAAAATATCCAGGAAAACCCATTTTGCTAATAACACTTAGCTCAAATTCTAATCTTTCAAAATACGGTACTTTATCACCTTGGTAACTAATGAGACGCTGATCTAACCCTTGACGAGATTGCTCCATCAGTTCTTCTATTTCATTTTCGCCTATTTTAGGCAGCATAGGTGGACGAGACTGAGCCATCACCGCACAGCGCTTAGCAATAACTACCGTATTAGCAATAGCTTCTGGCAGATCAGAAAATAGCCTCTCCATTTCTCTACCGGACTTAAAATAATGCTCTCTGGTAAATTTCTTTGAATCTTCTTCGCTAGCGTAACGCCCTTCAGAAATACAAGTCAAAACATGGTGAGCTTCATACATCCCAGGATTGGCAAACATCACATCATTGGTGGCAACTAAAGGAATATCGTTCTCATAGGCAAGTTCAATAAAATGATCTTCAGTATCTTGCTGCTCTTTCATACCATGGCGCATGATCTCGATATATAAACGGTCAGCGAAGATATCTTTTAACTGCAATAGACATTGTTTAGCTAAAGCTTTATTGCTTTGCAAGATTGCTTGTCCCACCGGACCATAATGCCCACCGGTTAAACATATAATTCCATCACCATGGTTTTTTAAATCTTCTAATTTAATATGCCCAAGGTGATTGTCATGTTTAACTAAGAATGATTTACTCACCAGTTTAAGCAAATTCTTAAAGCCTTGCTCATTTTTAGCCAAGAGCAAAATCTTACTTAGATTAACTTGTTTTTTAGATTCCTGCATATCAACTAACAATACACAGCCAATGATCGGCTGAACACCTGCTTTAGCCGCTGCTAAAGAAAACTCAAGTGAACAAAATAAGTTACCACTATCGGCCACTGCCAAAGCTGGCATCCTATTTTTCTTAATGAGCTCAATAAGATCTTCAATCTTAATTGCTCCCTCAGCGAGAGAGAAAGAGGTATGACATCTTAAATGAATGAAATTTTTGGACATAGATAAAATATATATACTCTAATGGCTTTTTAAGAGTATATATATTTTATAGTAAAATACTAGATTATGTAAAAAAAATTTAGTTTAAATTTTTTACAACTCAAATTGTCTTTTAGCCAACTCATAATCATTTTTAATCTGCTCAACTAACCCCTCTAGATCATCAAACTTCATTTCTTCTCTGATAAAATAAATAGGAGTAACTTTGATTTCCTCACCATATAGATTCTGATTAAAATCAAAAACATGGATCTCGAGCTTGGGTTTATTAACACCAAAATGTGGAGTTACTCCGATATTTAAAACTCCTTGATAAACTATTTCTTTATATTCCATCAGCCCAGCGTAAACACCATAATTAAACTGACAATATTCATCAAGTTCGATATTCAAAGTTGGGAAGCCTAGTTGCCGAGAAAGCTTTTTCCCTTCAACTACTTGCCCTACTATGTGATTTATTTCATTAGCCACTATATATCTCTCATTAAATCAATCATCGTAATTGCAGTATCTACCGCTTCTTTAACTTTATTACCCATCTTTCCACCTAACCTATCAAATGCTTGAATTTCATTTTCACAAGTTAATACTCCAAAAATAATAGGGATCATTTGTTCTAAAGCAATTTTCTGGCAACCATAACTTACTTGACTGCAAACATAATCATAATGAGAAGTATCCCCTCTTATAACCGCTCCTAGAACTATAATTGCATTAAAATGGCCTTTTAAGGCTAATTTTTTAGCGATGAGAGGTAATTCGATAGCTCCAGGAACATTATAAATAAACGGTGGGATATTCAACTGAGTCAAAGACTCTCGCATTAATCTTTCCATAAGCGAGGTTATTTGATGGTTAAATTCACTTATTACAACGGCAATTTTATATGACATGTTTAATACTCTACTAAATGATTCATTTTTGTTGTTTTAGTAAATAAGTAATTAGCATTTAATTTACTCACATTACTATGGAGAGATATTCTCTCTATTGGAATAGATGATAATAACTCAATAGCTTCTATTTTTTTGGGATTATTAGTCATTAGCATTATTTTACTTGGAGCAAGACTCTTTAAAATTTCTGCAGCTAGGTTATATTTACGATTGTCAACAGGAAGTCCTAAAGCTATATTTGCTTCAACGGTATCGAAGCCTTTATCTTGTAAATCATAAGCTCTAATTTTATTAAATAAACCAATATCCCTTCCTTCCTGGCGAAGGTAAATTAATATACCATTTTCTTTAGCTATAAGCTGTAGCGCCATATTTAATTGTTCACCGCAATCACATCTTTTAGATTTAAATAAATCTCCAGTTAAACATTCAGAATGTATTCTCACTAAACATACTTGTCCGCTAATCTCACCTTTATATAATACTAGATGTTCCTTATTAGCTTCTTTAACTGAAAAACACTTAAATACACCAAAATCAGTCTCAAGGTCAATAACCGGACAAAACATCATTCCTCTCTCAAGTACTTAACTATTTCTTCAATGTGAATTAGTTCTAATTGGTTAGTTTTTGCAAAATTTTCTAGGTCTTTTCCACGAAGCATTTTACCATCATCACCTAATATTTCACAAATAACCGCAGCTGGGGTTAGCTTAGCCATTTTAATTAATTCGATACTTGCTTCAGTATGACCTCTTCTTTCAAGTACCCCCCCTTCTCTAGCAATTATAGGAAACATATGTCCAGGTTTAACTAAATCTTCAGATGAAGAATTAGAATTAATAGCAGTTAGAATGGTATGAGTTCTATCTGATGCAGAAATTCCTGTGGTTATTCCATGCTTTGCATCGATGCTTACTGTAAATGCTGTACGCATTGATTCTTGATTATCTTCTACCATTGCACTTATTTTCAATCTGCTCGCCAATTCACTACTAATAGAAAGGCAAATTAGACCAGAAGCTTTTTTAACCATAAAGGTCATCAACTCTTCAGTAATCTTTTCCGCAGCAATAACTATATCTCCTTCATTCTCTCTATCAACATCATCGGCTATAATAATCATTTTGCCTTGCTGTAAATCAGCAATAGCTTTTAAAATTAATTCACTCATTAATTTCCTCCATGCATTTTTTCAATATAACGAGCAAAAATATCTACCTCTAGATTTACCTTGCTATCAATTTGATAATTTTGAGCAATAGTCGCCGCTAAAGTATGAGGTATTAGCATCACTTCAAAATAATCTTTTTGTTCATCGCAAATAGTTAAACTCATGCCATCAACTGCAATACAACCTTTTTTGACGATGTAATTTTTTAAGTACTCAGGTTTAGTAAACTTAAAATAAATAGACTCTCCTTGAGATTGTTTATCAATAATAATACTTGTATCAGCAACATGACCTTGAACTAAATGCCCACCCAGTGGTTTACTTAAAGTAAGTGAATTTTCCAGATTAACAGGATCTCCCTGCTTTAATAGCGATAGATTGGTAAGCTTTAGTGTTTCATATGCAGCAGATACTGTGAAATGCTGCAGGACTTGCTCTCTAACTGTTAGACATACTCCGTTTACAGCTACGCTATCGCCTATATTAAAGCTCATAGATGATTTTACTGTAAAATCCTTATCCAAACCTTTATCATTTATCTTTTCGATAAATCCAACTTCTTCAACTATTCCTGTAAACATTAAAATCTCCCTTGAATTAGAATATCTTCACCCACCATCTCAGTATTGGTGAATTTGGCTTGCTTAGCATTTTTAATAATATCAATCCCTATATCTTCGCTAAAAGGTATAATTGAGCTATCTCCTCCAATAAATTTGGCAGCTATATAGCAATAAAACTCATTAATTAAATTGGCTTGCAAAAACTTTGCCAAGGTATATCCACCTCCCTCAACAAGCAGTCTACTCACCGACAAATCAGCTATCTGCCTAAGTAAATCTTTTAGATCTATAGATCCATCTGCTTGATTTTTTACTTTTAAGAATTTTATTCCCATCTTTTTTAAGATTGAAGCTTTCTCTACATTAAAATTATCACTAGTTACCAAATATGTTTTTTCTGGGTTAATGATGAATAAATTACTATCAAGAGATAAAGAGTCTAAATCTTTTCCTAAAACAAATTTAAGCGGTTGTCTAACCATCGATATATCAGTAACTCTAACATCAAGGCTTGGATTATCTTTTATAGCTGTGGTAGCCCCTATTAAAATAGCATCCACAGAATTTCTTAGATAATGCACATGCTCACGTGATTTTTCTCCGGTTATCCACTTTGAATCTATTTTAGTTCCCATTCTTCCGTCCATTGTCATTGCCCATTTAGCAATTACAAAAGGAAGTTTATTTTGCATGTAATGAAAAAAACTTTTATTTAATTGTTCAGCTTCTTCTTTTAATTCACCAATAACAACTTTGATTCCAGCTTGTTCAAGTTTAGCAATAGATTTACCCTGAACTAGTGGATTAGGGTCGATTGAAGCAAAATGTACTTCAGCTATTTTTGCTGCAATAACTTTATCTACACATGGAGGCGTTAACCCATAATGACAGCATGGCTCAAGATTAAGGTACAAAATTGCACCTTCAGCATTAATGCCAGCCATATCAATAGCTTTGCTTTCTGCATGCGCATCTCCTCTATAAAGATGACAGCCATAGCCAATTAGTCTATCGTTTTGTAAAATAACAGCACCAACCATTGGGTTAGGAGATACGCTATACTGACCTCTATTGGCTAGTTGTATAGCCATCTGCATTGGTTGTTTTATGATTTGATTTAGAACCAGTTCCTCTAAAATCATGCGCTTAACTCATATTAAAGTTTAAGCTTCAGAGGGGGAGAATAAGAATAGGAGAACGATTAGCATCCAACCACTTACCATTCATATCTTTTTACATTTAGATAACAAGATGCAAGGCAAGCTCGTATAAATACAAGTACCGTTTTAAATATTTCCTTCTCCCATCCGGACTATAACCGTCGGCTCTGGATTCTAACCAAATCTGCTGACCTTGCTTTAAAGTTTAAAACAAGCGCTCGCGGGCTCAAGTAATAAATTACTTACACCGCCGGTAGGGAATTTCACCCACCCCTGAAGTACTAATGATTAGATACTAAATATAATTTATAAAGTCAACCGTAATTTAAATATAATTATTAACTGGCTAAAAATTCAAAAATATCAATTATTTCTAGACAATGCTATTAATTCAGCAATGATATTTATAGTAGTATATTTTTAAAACATAAACATAAATGCAAAAAAAAGAAATTCACTTAAAAGATTTAGAGCAAACAAAAATATTTGCATCTAAGCTTGCGCAAATAGCAAAAGTAGGCGATATTATTACTTTTAGTGGAGAATTAGGGGCTGGGAAAACTAGTTTTATTCAATATTTTATTCAAAGTTTATCTGATGAAATTATTGAGATTACCAGTCCAACCTTTAATTTACTTCATATTCATAAACTAGATCAACTAGAAATATGGCATTTTGATTTATATCGGTTAAAAAACAAAGAAGAAGCTTATGAGCTGGGAATAGAAGATGCATTTAACCAGGCTATTTCTTTAATAGAGTGGCCTGAAATTATTTATAATATTTTACCACGTAACCGTTTAGAAATTCGCTTGTCCTTTACTAATAAACTAGATGCTAGAATATTAACTTTGACTGGATTGGGCAAGTGGGCTGAAATTATAGAAAATAAATTGTTACAGGAGAATTAGATGACCATACAAGATCGAGAATCAGCAAAAATTATTTTTTTAGATAATGCTAATTTAGGCAAGATACAAAGGGTTAAATTAAAAAATGATGCTTCCTATCGTCAATATGAACGAATTATGACGAATGATGGTAAAAGCATTATTTTTATGGACGCTCCGCCAGAAAAAGAAAAAATAGCTCCCTTTATTCAAGTTGCTAATTTTTTACATAAAAATGACTTTTCTGCTCCAAAAATTATTCTTTCCGATCTTCAGAATGGTTTTATGTTGTTAGAGGACTTTGGTGACGATAGTTATAGTAAAATTTTAAATGGCAAATCAGAGGCTTTATCTCATTTAAGTGAAAATGCTCTCTATGAAAAAGCCATCGATAACTTGATCAATCTTCATAAAATTCCAACTGATTCTAGTATATTTAATAATTATGATGAAGTTTCATTAGTTAAAGAGTCTAATTTATTTATAGAATGGTACGTCTCAATATTAAATGGAGAGATTATTAGTAAAGAAACCCAAGAAGAATTTAACCATATCTTAAAGCATTTATTATCTAGCGTAAAAGTCTTTAGTAAAGTATTGGTTCTAAGAGATTACCATGCTGATAATTTAATGTGGTTAGATGATCGCCACAATCATCGTAAAACAGGCCTACTAGATTTTCAAGATGCCGTACTTGGGTCACCAGCATATGACTTAGTCTCACTTTTAGAAGATGCTAGGCGAGATGTAAGCCCTGCTTTAGCTGAAGCTATGATCAATCGTTATTTACAAGCCTTTCCAAATTATTCTCGCAAAGAATTTAATGCCGCTTATTCTATTCTTGGCATCCAAAGAAACTTAAAAATTGTTGGTATTTTCACTCGCCAGGCCTCGAAAAATAAAAACCCAGCTTATCTTTCTATGTTACCAAGAGTATGGCGTCATATCAATAATGATTTAAAACATCCATTATTATTACCTTTAAAAAGCTGGCTTACTAAAGTTGTACCAACTCAAATGAAGAGCTATAAATCTATCCTTGAAAACAACTAAATAATGCAACTAAAACATGTAGTATTATTTATATTAGCTTTTTTTAGCTCTGGACCGTATGTTTTTGCCACAGATGATCCTTTTAAGCAAAAAGCTGAAGTTAAAATAGATGGTGACAATTATGGTGTAGATACTTTAGGTAAAACTGAAACTTCTGTAAACATGAAAATATTCTCACCTTTCGCTCGAAATGATACACTTGATGTTTACGGAGCTACTACTACCAAAGCAAACAACTATGATACTAATATAGGTTATATCATACCTATTAACTCTTCAGATACTACTGCAAATTTTTTGATATCTCATGCAGAAAATCATACAACCTACAATCGTTCAGTACCAACTAAAAATGGTCTTGGCACCACTTTTAGATCTGATTTAAATCATCCTTTATATGTTGATACAAATCAAGAGCTCTATGGATTAGTGGGTGTAATTTACAAGGGATCCAAGAACTATTCTCTTAATGATAGCGGAGTAGTACAGGAAAAAGTTTATAAATATTGGCATGGTAATTTTGGTCTTAAATATTTACTAGATGATCAATTTGAAGGTAAAAACCTAGTTAATTTTACCTTTAATCAAGGCATAGATGGTACATTTAAAAATTATTTAAACATGAATGACGTTGCTAAAAAGCACTATAACTTATCCACTTTAACCATCTATAGAGACCAAGCTTTACCTTATAATTTTAGTATATTTACTCATCTACAAGGATTTTATTCTGCCCATACCTTACCACATAACCCACATATTGGCGGAAGAACTTTTGGTCGTGGCTACGATTTCGGGACTCTTAACGGCACTCAATCACTCGCAGCATCCTTAGAATTAAGGCATAACAAGCTTATCAATAATCAGATAATTACATCTATTCAGCCATATCTATTTTATGATGATGCCTACATTGGAGTGCAAGGTAAACACGCTAGCATTTCTCATCTTTCATCATATGGAAGTGGGGTACGAATAAAATTACAATATGATCTTGAGCTAGGTGCAGAAATTGCTCAACCTACAAAAAAAAATTATCAAGTTGATAATAATAATTATACTGCCGATACCAAATATGGTGTTTTTATGTGCAAAACATTCAAATACTAAACTTAAAAAGCTAGCTAATTAATTAGTTATTAATTATTACGGATTATTATCTATCGTAATTTAAATTAAGGTATTAGCATGTCAAAACAACATGACGAAGAAAACGAACTATTGATCGATAATTCTCCTCTTCCATTAACTAGAGCAGAAAAATTCATTGATGGAATGAATAGTTTAGAATTAGCAGTGCATAATTTTGCTCCGGTAAGATTAACTTATAATACCATAGATTGGCTCCGTTTAAATTTACAAACTAATCCTCTCTTAAAACCTAGATTATTAACTGATCAGCAAAGAGAAGCTACTCCATTATCTATAAAAAAACCCTCTACACTAGCTGCTCGAATGGGCGCATATACCAAAGCAATGTTGACAACCCTTAATGGACCAAAATTTATAGCCGACACTCTAATTTATAGAACTCGTCAAGTTATTGGGGTTGCAATTACATTGGCAGTACAAGTAGTTAATATTCCCGTAAAAACAGTAGCTACTGCTTGGCATCTAATAAAGCTCGCTGCTATCAAATCTGGAATGAATAAAGAAAATAAATCAAAAATATGTGATCAAGATCATTTTAATGAAACTGTAACTGATTTAAAAGAAACCAGTAGAGATCTAGGGATAAGTATTCTTGTGGGAGGAGTAACCGTTATAGGCTTTTTAAGCGGTGGAATAGTACCAGCTATTACCGTAGGTATGGCATCAACACTTGCAGCCATGCATCTCACTGCAACTATGGCAGCCGATATAGGCTTTGCAAAAAAAGCCTTATTCACAGTCGGCGAAGAGGGCAAAAAAGATCCAGATGTCTTAAAACAAAGAAACCCCGAATTATATAAAAAATTAACTGAAGCAAGAACGGTAATAGATGATCCATTAAAACCAATCAAGGAAAGAAAAGCCGCGGCTATAGTAGAAAAAGAGCTTTTGCAGGAATTTAGAGATAAGCAAAATAGAATGATCACTATGCCTTATAGAGCTGCAAAAAAAGTTATAACTGGCGAAGAACCAGAATTTGAGGCTGCAAAAAATTCCTTAGAGAAATTAACCGAAAACAAAATGTCTGATCTAGATCATGCTCATAAAGAATCATTAGGTGTAATCCATAAGCTACACGACAATCTACCTAAAGACGAACGTTCTAAAGCTCATGCTAGAATGGAAGAATTAAGAATGGTTCGCCAATATGAGAAAAAATCATTTAGTAGAGAATTTTGATTTGAAAAATGATGCGATTACGGCGTCATTGCTGTAAAAGCTCATCTCACGCAACAGTCTTATCTTACCAACCCTAAAGCTTGATTTTTTTGCACATAAGCATTTAAATAGCTATAATCTTTATTATTGCTAAGATCTACCATTTTTTGCCCTTTCTGTAATTGTTTCATCACCCTATCTAGCTGGCATTGCACTTGGTTTAATTTCTGGATAGGAGAAACCGTCCTTTTATTACTACGGATAATTTTATTATATTCTTGGCAATCACCTATAAAGCCCTCCACCATCAATTCAGATTGAGCATAAATCTCTCTTATACCCTCTAAGTCAGCAGCGAATTTACTAATATCACTCCCTTCCAATTGCACATTCTTTTTAGCGACAAGACTAACTATATTTGTTTTTAAACCCCTTAAAAAACTATTGGCTTCTTGAATCATCAAAGTAAAGTCTTTCTGGATAAACTCTTCATACTTCTTCAAC
>CANDYO010000044.1 GCA_947424995.1 Rickettsiales bacterium
ATAAAGATTATGAAGTGCACGAAATAGATATAAGCAATTTAAAAAACGTGATAACTGTGATAATCACCTTATTGAAGTAATGGACTTAACAGGAATTTCTGATGATGTGAAAATTAGGACTAGAGAACATGTAGGTGATGCTGTTGGTATAGTTTCTAGTGCAATTACTGATAAATATATAGATATATAATTGCGAGAACGTCATAGCTCTGTTAAAGATAAAACTATTGAAGATTAGCTTACATCTTGATAAATTTATGAAACCAAAAAATAAATTTTATATTTAAGATCCTTAATTTTCAACCATGATGATGAATAAAGCCCTTTCTTATAAATCATAATTATGCTATTATTTGATTAATAGAAAGGATGGTTATTAATCATGAAATGGAACTGGCAACAAAAAGATTGGCCTAATTTTACCTATAAAAACCAAGAAATCAATGAGTTAGAAGATTCTATGCTTTTTAGAACAGGAATATTGTTTGGCACATTCCAGCATCTTTCTCAAGAAAGCCAGAATTATCTCAAAATTGAAATTATATCTAATGAAGCTTTAAAAACTTCTGAAATAGAGGGTGAATATCTTAATCGAGATAGTTTACAATCTTCTATTTTACGACAATTCGGCTTAAAAAATGATAATCGTAGAATACAACCTGCAGAAAAAGCTATCTCAGAATTAATGGTAGACTTATATAATAATTATCAAGAACCTCTTTCTCATCAAGTATTATATCGTTGGCATCAGACTCTAATGGGTATGCGTACCGATCTTAATGATATAGGGCGTTATAGAACTGCTGATGAGCCAATGCAAGTTATTTCAGGCCCGATTCACGATCCAAAAGTTCATTTTGAAGCTCCACCATCTTCTGTGGTTTTAGAAGAAATGGAAAAATTTATTCACTGGTTTAATGATACTAAACCTCATGGAATAAATCCTGTGAGTTGTTTAATTAGAGCCTCTATTGCTCATTTATACTTTGTATCTATTCACCCTTTCGAAGATGGTAATGGAAGGATTGCAAGAGCTTTAGCTGAAAAAGCATTAGCTCAGTGTATTGGTCAACCAACCCTTATTGCTCTAGCCACCATGATTGAAAAAGATAAAAAAACTTATTATCAAGAATTGGAATTAGCAAGTCAAAGTAACAAAATTACGAGATGGATAAATTATTTTGCTAACACTATACTAAATGCACAGAATTACACCCAAATACGCATAGAATTTTTGATTAAAAAAGCTAAATTTTATGAGCAATATAAGAATGATTTAAATCCACGACAAGAAAAAGTTATCTCCCGTATGTTTCAAGAAGGGTCAGAAGGATTCAAAGGAGGACTTAGTGCAGCAAATTATCTAAGGATTACTCAAACATCAAGACCAACGGTAACTCGCGATCTTAATGAGTTGGTTAGAAAAAATGCGCTTATTAAGTCTGGAGATAAAAAATATGCGAGGTATGCTTTGAATATATGACTAAAAGATGCATTAAATTAGGGGGATCGGAAAAACCTTGGTTTTGTGTTTAGAATGCCTAAGTCTCTAAGTTAACACTCCTCAATGTCACTATAGCGGAGAGAAAATCTAAACTTCATGTCTAAGGAGACTATTATAATTTGAGAGTTATAGCAGAAATTCTTGAAATATTGATGCGATGAATCTAAAAATTGATTCATAAAACGAATCCCTACAAAACCGTCAAAATGTTACATTTTCTATTTGAAAAAGGCGCATAAATATCTTATGTTTTCTAGTTTTTTTACTCTCCATTAATACTACAATCAAGAAAATCATTATTTACACCTAACAATCCATTTGCTGCACATAAATCCTTTTGGGCAACAATAGAATCATGCACATCTTTAGCAGCTTCATTGGAGCTGACCCATTGCACAGCATTTAATATTGCTATTGCTTTTTGATCACCACCTATGCTTTTATAAGTAATCAGTAATTCAGGAGTATTCCATATTTTGTCGTAATCTATAAGCAAGTCCGTTGATCCAGTTGCTTTTTGAATAATATTATAAATATTAAAAGCATAGGTATCTTTCTTTAACATATTGCAGATAAGATTAGGCATAATTTTATCTTTATTTGTAATTAGAGATGGAAGCCAGTTTTGAAATGGCTGGAAATTCTCGAGATGAGCAGACGCATCTACTGAAGAGTTTTTATAAGCTTCTACCACCTCTTTATATTTATTTTGGTAATCTCTCATATCATTAGCACCCATTCCCTCAGCGGCAATTTTATGTATTTTCTGAGCTGCTGTACTAATAGAATATTGATTTAAATTTCCTGTCATTTTAGTGCCTCATTTAATTAATTTATTTTCATTATATCATAATTTGACTATGTAAACAATATTTTTTAGATTTTGCTAAAAACTAGAGCAATTTTCGCCTGTCATTTCAATAACTTCCGCATAATATATTTTATTACCATATGTCTCTCCTACTAAATCTTCTAGTAATGTGTGTCCTATTAGTATATATGGTCCTAACTTAGATACCCAGAAATCAAAGTCAATAATATATCGTGCCGCGTGCTTACAGACTCCATCCTTAAAATAGAATGCAACTGTATTATTTTTTATAGGCTCTGATATATTGTTAACATATTGTAATTGATGTAATATTTTAAATGAGTTTATTGATCGTTCAGATGGAAAAATTTCATTATTTTGCTTTATAAAATTTGTAATAGCTTCTTGCGGTGTATTTCCAGTTATAAAATCAGAGTTAGACTCTACCATGACACCCATTGCAAAACCAATGCAATTATACTGAATTTCAAGAGCATAAGAATCTTCGCATCTAAATTTTGACTTAGTGCATATTTCTTGCTCTATTTCATGAGTTCTTATATTTTCAAGAAATCTATTAGAAAGGTTTAAATATACATCGATTTCTCTTCCTTTGTTTAGACAACTAGACTCTACACCAAAGCATAAATTTTCTGAATAATCCAATTCCATAAATTCATTATCTAGGAATTTAATATTATTTAAATCTGCATTTGGAAAAAATTTGCTTATACGAATTATCTCATCTTGACTTAAAGCTCTTATGGTTTTATTGAATGCTTCTATAAAATTTCTCACTATTTTACTCCAAAATATCACTTCATATTATAATTCTGTATCTGATATTCCACCTAAAATTATATTATCTACTACATCTATTGTAGTAGAGTTTAGTATAATGACTATATCATCATTGGTTGCTTTAGAAGTGATTTTGATACTATTCTGACCGGCAAAAACGATTTCCCTGAGCTCTATATCATTTAAGCCAAGGTCGCTAAAATAACTAAGATCAATTTTATCTTTACCGTCAAACTTATCTATTACTAGCTTATATCCTTCTTTTTTGCCTTTAAACTCTGATTTAATAATAAAGATGTTGTCTTGATCATTGCCATCATATATTCCATATTGATCTAATTCAATTTTAACTGAGTTCGTAGATGTATGCATATATTGTTTTAAGTTATTAGCTAACTCTAGATTATGATTTTCTAATGCCGAGTCATAAGCATCTTTAGCATTATTGTTTTTAATAACTTGAATACCATTTTTCATCAATATTTCAGCTGCTTTCATTTTGTTATTAGCAACTGCATAATATAATAAATTATTTCCTTCATCATCTATTACATCAAGATTAACGCTATTACTTACCAATTCTTCTGTAATCTTTGTAATGGCATGTTTATCTGTTCTTTGAGCTATTTCCTTATACCATAAATGAGGTTTTTCATACAGGTCTACACATTGTTGTAATGATCCAAGTGATACATCATTTAATCTAGTAATAATCTGCTTTAAGGAATCTATCGTTATACTATATTCAGTGGCATTTAAGAATCCATGAGGATATTTACCATGCATTTGCGGTGCAATGTAGTCATATTTAACGCTTAAATGTTTAATCGTATTTTGAAGTATGTTTGTTAATCCACATGCCTCAGGAGGAGAAGAAAAATATTCAAAGGCAGAACGTAATTGCTTCAAATACCAATCTGCTGAAGTTTTTGTTCCTTTAAGTGGCTCTATGTATGGATTATGGGTTATTCCATTATAATGTCCTTCAAATTTAGAATAAAAATCTCGCTCACTTTCATTATATCCAGAACTATTTTCACCATTTTCAAAATATACTTCATTGTTGATAATTCTGATATATTGAACCAAGTTAAATTTACCATTAACAAAATCAACAAGCATATTAGAAATTTTGTATATAGGTATAGTTATAGGAGTTAATAAGGATGCAAATTTTCCAAGAGAGCTAAATATCCCTCTTAGATTTTCTCCGACCATTCCAGATACATGATCTTGCCCTTCTTTGTAATCACATGTAATACATGGCCAATCTAACATTTTTTTGGAGTCATCTGGTATTCCAGTAGTTGCATTAAATTCCGTAATAATAGATTGAAGGCTGTGACCAAGTACAGTTAAAATAGGCAATAAAATTTTTGAGTTAAGAAGATGATTTTGAATTTCAATTTTGGTAATTTTAGGAATTACTGAATAAACTTCTCCTATGTGGCCATTACAACTATTTACCACATTGGGGATAGATAAATATGTTATAATGTCTAAGTGTTCTAAATAGGAGTTATCATGATGGTTATGTATGTTTGATTTTAATGTTTCGAAAATATCATATGAGCCAGGACTATCAAAAGTTAACGCCCTCGTGTACATATAATCCAAATGTTTGAATGAAAAATATGCAGATAGTTCAGCTAACCATGCACCTAGTGAATGTCCTGTAAAAGATAGGGGTAATTGAGCCTCTTTAGCTATCTTTATACTATCTTCTGTAGCTAGGTAGGCTTCATACATTGGCTTTACTATCTTGTTAAGTACTATTCCATTTATATCGGCAGATACATCTTTATGACCAAAAAGTTCTTCCTTAAGTCCTGAAAACTCGGTGCCTCTATGTGCTAATACTAATTGGCAAGTGTTAGTGTTTTGATACAAAACTCCATAATATCCGTTTTCATCATTTCTATAAATAGCTTTAACATTCCAATTTCTTAAATGCAAATCATAGTCATTATCGGCTAATGTTAGTATTTCGCCAATTTTAGCATCCGTATACGAGTGAATACTTAATAGTCCATATTCATATGCAGTAGGAAAGTATTTGTAATTTAAAATATTATTTTTAAGTTTATTTTCAATAGCATGGACAGTAGATTTAGCTTCTCTATTTGTTGGTAATTCTCCCCATCTTATATTACCTAAAGCGTTATTTGACTCTATAGCTAACTTAAGAGTTTTTAATTCTTCTGTATTGATGGAATAGTTTCTGAAGTCCACAGTAGATAAAGTACAATCGTTATTTCTAATTCTGTCGAAGGTATCTGATATATTGATGGACATTGTTATTCTCCTAACATAATTAACTTATAACGCTCTATGACTTAAACATTCCTTACATGAATTTTTCTGTTAAAGTCGTAACCTAGGTCTAAGGATTTTTTTTCGGACCAATCTGCTCTAAAGTTTATAGAGCTACTCGTCATGAAAGCGGTTTCCCAAGATTTCAGCTATGCGGTTAAATTTAGATTCTAAAACGTACTAAACAATAACATAAGTTCATTAATAATACAACCAGATACTAATAAGTTCAGCAATTTTTGCTGGATTTTTTGGTAATTACTTCAGAACGACGTAAAGTGGCTACACTAAACCGGACAGATAGTTTAAATTAATTACGAGTTAAACTAGAAGGAAGGAATAAATGTCTAGAAAATTAAATCAATATTCATCAGAATTTAAAGAGTCAGCGATTAAGTTGGCCTTAGAAGGAGATAAATCAATAGGACAAACAGCTGTTGATTTAGGTATAAAGAAAAGCACCTTATATACTTGGATTCATAAATATAATGGTCCTAGAGTAACAATAACTAAAGCCAATGATAATGAGCATATTTATGATGAAAATAAACGCTTAAAGAAAGAGTTAGCCCGTGTCACTCAGGAACGTGATTTATTAAAAAAGGCCGCAGCATACTTTGCCAAAGAGTCGCAGTAAGGTATGCTTGGATTAAAGAACATCAAGCTGAATTTGGGGTTGCAGCGATGTGTAATTTCATGCAGGTGACTCGCAGTAGTTATTATGATTGGCTAAGCCAGGGTGGGACTGAATCAGTGAAAGCGGCTGCAGATAAGTTGATACTTGAGCAAATCAGTTCAGTATTTGTAAAAAGTAGAGGTAATTATGGCTCTAGAGGTATTAAAAAGAGTCTATTCAAAGCTAATATAATTGTGAGTCGTCGCCGGATTGTGCGGTTAATGAAAGAAGCTGGGTTAGTTTGTCAAAGTAAGCGAAAATTTAAGGCTACAACTAATTCTCGCCATAATAAGCCATTTGCACCTAATTTATTGGATCGAAGTTTTACTACAGCTGCTCCAAACCTTTGCTATGTAGGAGATATTACCTACATCTCAACTGGTGAAGGTTGGTTATATTTAGCAACAGTAATTGATCTTTATTCAAGGAAAATTGTTGGTTGGTCAATGAGTAATAATATGAAGGCAGAGCTAGTTAATAATGCGTTATTGATGGCTATCTTTAGCAGAAAACCAGCTAAGGGATTAATTTGGCATACTGACCGCGGCAGCCAATATGTTGCTGACAGTCATTTAAAGATTATCCAGCAGCATGGAATTATTCAAAGCATGAGTCGTAAAGGCAATTGCTGGGATAACGCAGTTGCTGAGAGTTTCTTTGCTACATTAAAAAACGAGTTAGTTTATCAACAAAAATTTAATACTAGGGAGGAGGCAAAGCATGCAATATTTGAATATATAGAAGTATTTTACAATCGAATTAGGGTTCATTCAGTTAATGATTATTTGTCACCAGATGAGTATGAGGCTGTTTTAAAATGTGCGTGATTATTTGTCCGGAAAAGTGTTGACAGTCCAACGTAATACAAACGGTTACTCAGTTAGAGTCCTATTCTATCAGTTTTTAAATTAGGTATTTTTAGGTTTAGCATAATTATTTTGAGAGCGGATTGGCTGTGTATATTTAATTACGACCAGTGATTATTTGGAGGGCCTGCTAGTAATGCTTCATCATATTTCAAAACCTGAAATCAGAAAAATTTAAAAAATATACCTTAGTTTTTCATAGAAATTATTAGAGAGAACCATACTTCTTTAATGCCGTTTGGTATTCTATGTTTGCTTTTTCAAATCTAGCCTTTGACGACGCGAACTACGCGGGTTGGATGCGCTCCATCATAAAATACTATGTGATATTCAGAAGGCAAATAATTACAAAGCTTAGTATAATCATCAAGCCATATCTTTTGTTAATCTTTATCAGCTTTTGTATGAGCAACTGTAGGTTTGTGATGGCGCTTAAGAAGTTCAGATTTAATAGTTGGTGTTAGGATATTGCTCATAATTCTAAGCTAGTAGCATAAATATTATGAATATCAATCTTAAAATGCGCTATTACTAAAAATCCTTATTCTTTAAAGGAGTTGTGATATAAAACTAACTTTCCAAACATTAGAGGTATGCATGCAAATTTTAACTCTTTTAGGCAATTTAAAACACATGATTTGTATTTTATTTGATTAGCTAAATTTATTATCTAAGGTTTTATAAAACGAATGAATTAAACTGATTGGCTTGTATAAAAGAAATATAATTCTTGAAGGATATTAATCTTTAGAGAGTAATGATATGTCAAATGTTAATTATGATCTGTAAGTTAAAATAAATGATTTAGCTGCACTTATAAATTTACTAAAAGCACAAATTTTTTTATCTCTTACTGCAGATTATTTTCAGAATGGAACATGTAAACATGCTGCAAGATACATCACTGATTTTGATTTCTGGATATCTAAGTTAGGCGGTTAGGCGGTAAAATAGCAATAGGTCATTCATTAGATGACTTAAAAGGAAAAACATATGGCGATGAAGTTTATTATGCAGAAGTATCTGGAGATGTGAATATAGATTTATCTGTTATGGGGCTATAAATGCTTGTCGATATAATAAAATATGACATAATATATTCAGGTTTGACTTAAATAAAAAAATGTAACATATAAGAGAATGGAGGTCCCAAATGTCATTAAATATAAATAAATATACTGTTGATTCTGCTGCTGAGAAGCTCAGTAAAATGGCCGCTGAGATGAGTGTAAATGGTATGGGATCTTATCAAGCTAAGTACAAAGAAATAATTAATGGTTATGAGAATTCTGATTTAAGTATACAATCTTCAATACATTTAGAAAATTTTTCACCTTTTAAAGAGTGGCTACCTTATTTAATTGAAAACAAAGATAAGGTTGTGCCTAATCTTGTTTATAATATGCTACAAAAAGATATTTATGCCCTCAATATTTATAATATTATTCAAAACGCAACTGGATCAGGAGAATTATTAATAAACTCTACTAAAATCCACAACGATGCTAACTTATTTGATACATTTAAAAATATAGGTGGTGATCAAAATGCAGTAGCAGTATTAAATGCAGTAAATTGGATGACTTCTAAAGAAGCTGCAGAAGAAGTCCACAACTCAGCTAGTGCTCAAGATGGTTTATGTGCTGCGAATGGAATACTAGGAATTAGTAATAATTTTATCAACTGCGATGAGTAATTTAATCTAATTTATCCACTAAGGGTTATCTTGAACCAATAGTGTATTGCTATACAATACCTAAAGAGCAAAAATATAATAAAGATCATAATATAATCAGTAGTGTTAGTACATTGCCTACAAAATAATAAACTAAAAGTGCAATGTTTTTCGAGTTAGGTAATATGAGTAATAGTTTTATAAAAACAATTCACCTACAGTATTATATTGCACAACTATTATTATTTATCTCAATGATAACTTGGTTTATTATCCTTTACAGTTTCTTTATTTAGCAAAAACACGAATATTTTCAGAAAAAGCATCAATCATAGAATTAACATTATTACTATCAAGACTATTAAACAAATTAGCTAATACCATTGCCAAAGCATTAAATAATGTAGTTTCAGTACGCAAGACGAAAGGAATGGCATCAAGATTTGTTTTGATGCTATTTCTAATATTATTTTCTAGAAACTCAATAGCTGCTGATAAGTCGCTTGGATCTATTCTGAAAGAAGATTTCTTTAAAGATAAATCATTCATACCTAATTTTTTAATGATTGCTATACCATCAGAGTTGCTCTTTATTGCCTCATTTAAAGCATCCAAAAACTTATTTCTCAATCCTTTTTCTAAAGTTGCAATCTTATTTTGTAATTGTATTATAAGCCCTGTACAAAAACTCAACATCAATACCATTATTTCTTCTGGTTTATCATGATTTTCTTCAGTTTCTATAAAATGATAAAAATTCTGCAATGTTCTTGCCGTAATTTGAGATACAAACTCTACAGCCTGTAAACTTGGTGTTATTGTCATAACTGTTACTTCCTTATTGTTAATTGTTTGTATTATCAAGTCTTATTAATTATAAGTTCAGTATAATAAATTTATTACTCAATACTAGATTTTTCTTAACAAAACTCTGTTCAATACAACTAAGATTTCAATTACAAAAGCGGTAAGAAAGTGGCTGTGACAAGTGGTCGCATGGAAGGGTTGTTTTCCCTATATAAATATGCGTAGAAACCATCACTATCACATGATGAATCTAGGGTGCTGAATGAAGAGCAGGCTTGACAATGAAATAAAGAGGATTTCGATCCGGGATTAAGACATCGTGAGAGGAGGATCCTCCCAGTAACCATTAACTGGATAAGTGCTAGATATGTTGGTATGGTAAATGTAAGTGAATACATGATTAAAGACCGTGATCAACATTCTTCCCAGTCAATAACGTGGTACCTAACCAAGCACACCTTTCCATGCTGAGCTTGGAATCTACGTATTGTTTCTGAGATTAAATTCAGGAAGGCAAATCGTAAGACAGGCTGATAACAATGCAGAGAATGGATATTCAAAGTATTTGATATGATTTTTGCTTCTATATTGATTTTATTCAATAAATCTACCTTACAACTATACTTATTTAACAATGGCCCAACTGTAAGCAAAAATTAAGTTGACAATCATTAAGAGAATATATTTAATGATAGTTAACTTCTTTTTATATCGTTCTGCCTTAAAATCTAATGTCTTTCTAACTGAACGAGGCATAGAAGATAAATAAGAAGTGTGGGTGTGTTTTGCATCTAAGTTGAGGTTTTTAAGTTGATCTCAAATTCAAGAGATTTCTAAATCTGTTGCTTGGGTGTATATATTCAAATGGAATGAATTACACACAAAACAACAAGATAGAGGTAAAATCATGACAAGAAAACAAATAAGAGATTTACTCGAACAAAGTTCCCCAGGTATTATAATTTCTGGAAGTAATCCAGGCGCTCAATTCGGTTACTCAGTAAATGTGGCTGGAGATATCAACAATGATGGTTATGCAGATGTTATTATTGGAGCCCCATATTATTCTAATACAGGTAAAGCATTAGTTTATTTTGGTTCAGCCTCAGGACTGAACGGCACTCCTATCTCTCTTTTTTCTACAAATGTTGGTGAAACTGATGAATTATTTGGTTATTCAGTGAGTGGGGCGGGAGATATTAATGGAGACGGCTATGCAGACGTAATTATTGGAGCCCCCAATAGTTTTTCTGGGAAAGGAGGAGTATGCATTTCTTTTGGTTCTGCTTCCGGAATTGGTGTTCCTAGTTGTTTTACTCTAGGAAATCTTGGTGATCAATTCGGCTATTCCGTAAGTGGAGCAGGGGATATTAATAAAGATGGCTATGCAGATGTAATTATTGGTGTTCCTAAAGGTTTTTCTGGGAAAGGCGGAGTGTGTATTTCTTTAGGATCCTCTTCTGGTCTCAATCCCACTGCTAGTTGTTTTACTTCTGAATCTGCAAATCTTGGAGATCAATTTGGTTATTCGGTGTATGGAGCTGGAGATATTAATGGAGACGGTTATGCAGATGTAATTATTGGAGCGCCTAATAGCTTTGCTGGTAAAGGTGGAGCGTGCGTTTATTTGGGATCATCTTCTGGAGTTAATATCCATAGCTGCTTTACTTTAGCAAATTTTGGTGATCAATTCGGCTATTCTGTGAGTGGGGCTGGAGATATTAATAAAGATGGCTATGCAGATATAATTATTGGGATTCCTAAAGGCTTTTCTGGTAAGGGTGGAGTATGCGTTTCCTTCGGATCTCCTTCTGGACTTAGCCCCACTGCTAGTTGTTTTACTCCAAATGATGCGAATTTTGGTGATCAGTTTGGTTACTCTGTTAGTGGTGCTGGTGATATCAATAAAGATGGATATGCAGATGTAATTATTGGAGCGCCTGGCAGCTTTTCTAATAAAGGAGGGCTATGTACTTATTTTGGATCATCTTCAGGAATTAGTAGCAATTATGCTTGTTCTTTTCCAGCGAGTACAGGCGATCAATTAGGTTATTCTATAGGTAGAACAGGAGATATTAACAATGATGGGTATGTGGATATAGTTATTGGTGCTCCACAGTCAGTAACTGAAACGAAAGCTGGTAAAGTTTATGTTGAATACGGAGTTTCTCAGGAAAGCGAGGCTTCACCATATCTTGATAACTCATATGTTAATCTTGCTATAATTACAGGTGTAGTAACCGCTATAGGAATAACTGCGTCGTTGGTATGCTGTGCTTTACGTTATGCAAAACATGAAACTTCAGGGACTTGTGGATATTTACCAAAATTGAGTTTATTAGGCGCTAATAGTGGGTACCATTCCATTGATGATACTGGAATTCAGCTTAATGGAGATCAAGCTTAAAAATTATATCAAGGAACTGTAGACGTTATATATATTTTTATATGAGTAATCATCAAGCAAAATAATTGTTTTAAAAAGTATACTTGAAGGGAGAGTTTTATTATGAACTAGTATTTTAAATCCATAAAAATCTAGGTACTGGTTCAAAAACACAAACACTGTTCAATACTTTTGCTATACTTGATTACTTGTTATGTTGGGTCCAACTACAAAAGCGGCAAGAAAGTGGAATGATGTATTAATACGTTAATATTTAAAATTCAGGATAATAAAGGCTCTGCTCCTTCATCCAATATCTCAAGGTATTTACGATATACATAAATTTTATCTCTCTTTTTAGCGGTAATTTCTTTTACAATATCTAACTTCAACATGAAATTAAGTGCGCTTCTTGCGGTTGGTGCTGTAATATTTAGTTCTTTACTTAATAATGGCACAGAAGTTTGCGGCATTTTTTTTAGATACTCTAATACCTCAATACAAGAGATTCTGCTTCTACCTATAGTTTGTATTTTTAATAAATCCGCTTCAAATAACTCATTAATTTGTTTAGCGGCTTGTACAGCTTTCTTCGCTGATTCTGTAACTCCTTCTAGAAAAAATTCTAGCCATGCTTCCCATGTGCCTTGCAATCTTACTTGTTGCAATAAATCATAATAAACATTTCTATTTTGTTTAAAATAGAGACTTAGGTATAGAATTGGTTCTTCTAATAGACCTTCTTGATAAAGAAGCAAGATAATAAGTAACCTACCAAGTCTTCCATTGCCGTCCAAAAATGGGTGAATTGTTTCAAATTGTACGTGAGCAATACCAGCCTTGATTAATGCTGGCAACTTAGATTTGTCCTCATGAATAAATTTTTCAAAATTAGACATGCAATCCATTAATTTTTCTACTGGGGGAGGAACAAATAAAGCGTTTCCTGGTCTACTTCCACCGATCCAATTTTGGGATCTCCGAAATTCTCCAGGTAATTTATTAGAACCTCTATTACCTGATAATAAAATAGCGTGAATTTCATAAATTAACCTTAACGATAAAGGAAAATTACTTTTAAGTCGTTCCAATCCATAGTTAATTGCCTTTACATAATTAGAAACTTCTTCAACATCATCTATAGAAATATTAGGCTTTTGATGATGTTCAAATAATATTAAGTCTGCAAAAGAGCTCTGAGTACCTTCAATTTGCGAAGAAAGCAATGCTTCTTTACGTACATACATATAAATAAAAAGCGATGTATTAGGTATAATTTTTGCAACACTATTAAGTTCAGCTAGAGCTAATGTGGCCTTTTCTAAATAAGGGTATAAACTAACAATATCAACTAAAGGATATGGAGGTAGATGGGAGGGCACATAGGCTTTATAGCTTTCAGTAGCAATCTTCTTTATTAGATAACTTCCGACTCTTTGGTTCATAATATTTTTATTTTTTCTTAAGTTATTTTGCTAAGAAAATATAGCAGATTACTCTTTCTTAGTCTAGAAATAATTTGATGCTTAAATTAAAGGTTTTGTTTTTGCAGGTTTATGCCGCTCTCTCAATTCTATGTCAATATACTTGTCTGTAATAGCACCAGAACTATGGCCAGCGTCATCACGCACATGTTCCTTCGGTCTTATTTTACATCATCTGAAATCCCAGTATGTCTTAACCAATGCACAGTTGCTGTTAATAATGACTCAGCTTCTTGGGTCCAACTGCAAAAGCGGTAAGAAAGTGGAATATATTAATTTATTAGTCTTATTATTTAAATCTAAGAACATAAAGCTATGCTATAAATTTTGCTGTTTCATGGATATTATTTGATAACAACCTAATAATATCTTTAGGAGATTTTTCAATACAAGTTAAATAGGCTATACTAGCAGAGTCAGGAAATCTTTTTCTTCGTTCCCAATTACGTACACTTTCTAAGTTAATATGAAAATTCTCAGCAAATTCCTTTTGAGACATATGCAGTTTTTTTCTTAAACTCATAATATCGATATTGGGCCTAACCATCCTTAACTTGCTTTTATCAGCTAAGACCTCATTTATTGCTTCTATTAATTCTTCTCCCAATCTTTTCTCTTGTTTCATTTTGTTATTTCCTCTTTAAATTCCTTTAACAGCTT
>CANDYO010000045.1 GCA_947424995.1 Rickettsiales bacterium
AATATAGCTATATTTTTTATTTCTTTACTTCCAAATTCTAGTGCATAATGTAGTGCTGTTTGGCCAGATTTATTTATAAGATTTACATCAGCATGATTAGCACATAATAATTGTATATTCTCTGGACAACCATAAACAATAGCATGATAAAGAGGTGAATTACCGTGAATATCTTGAATATTTATGCCTACTTCAACTTTCTTTACATTTGGATTATTATTAACCGCTTTTGCATTATCTTCAGCTAATTCAAACATTATTTTAAGAAGCGTAACATCCCCGTTTCTAGCAGCGAGATGCATAGCTGTCTGTCCTTCTTTATTCTGAACGTTAACAGTTTCTAGATTATTTTCTAACAAAGTATAAACAGAGGCCACATCAATAACTGTTCTATTATTAACTTTCATACCTTCACAAACTTTATGAATTGGTAGATTACCTTTGTTATCTTGAATCTTTAGATCTGCGCCTCGCCCAAGCAATGCTTGTAAAGTTTCTAATGGATATAAACTTTTTGCCGCCAGATGCAAAGCAGTAGACCCATCTTTCTCAAATTGAAAATTTATTTTAGCTCCATTAGCAAGGGCTCTATCTATTCCTCCAATGTCACTCGTAAGTGCAGCTTGAAGTAATTGATAATTTGCAGCTTTTACGGACTCAAGTTCTGAAGGAAAATCTTGTGCATCCACAAAATTTTCACCATCTTCTGCAAGTCCTGGAGGAAAATCTTGCGCATCTACAAAATTTTCCTTTTCTTCTGCAAAGCTGAATAGATGCGCTTGTTCTTCAGGACTTAAATCTCCTTCCATTTCTGATTTTATAGTCTCATCAGCAATTTTTTCATCAAGTTTTTTAGGATCATGTAGATCTTCAGCAGTGAGTTTAATTCCTTCTTTAGTATAGATTTCTTCTATTATTTTTGCCGCAAAAGCTTCTGGAGTAAGATGATTATTCTCTTTATCAAAATCTGCCATTCTCTGTAGAATTCTTAATTTCATTTCATTGCATTTCTCTAATATATAAAATCCTTTTACTTCCTCTACAATTTTCTTATCAAGTTTTTTTGAATCATGTAAATCTTCAGCAGTGAGTTTAATTCCTGCACTAGATTCTACCTCTCTTATAATCTCTTTCTCAAGGCCTTCTTGAGAAAGAGGGGCAGGCGAAACTTTATTAGCTTCCCTCATAGTTGCTATTTTCTGAAAAATACTAACTTTTATTTCATTAAGCTTCTTTAATTTTTGTAATTGTGCCAATATTTTGTTGTAAACTGCTTGAGATACACCTTGATCTAAATCATCGCTTACTTTAACTGGAATTGTTTTATCGCCGACATGATAAAATATTGATCCATCGTCATCGATACTCAATCCTCTTTCATTTGGCTGAAGCTTAGCACCTTTGTTCATAAACTTAATCGGTTCATTCTGATCAGATGACTTATCATTAGCTTGCCCTGCTTCTGAAGCTGCTTTAGATGAATTATTAGAAAGATAAGACCCTATACCATAAGATTTATTAGCAGCCCATATTTTAGTCTTAAACGCATTAATCCTATTATTTATTATTACCTTACCAATCATTGTACCAAGGCCACTATCATACATAAACTGTCCTACATTTAGAGCTGTTTTCCCTATCGCTGTAGCAAGTCCAGAATCATAGGCAAATTTGCCCATATTATATAAAGCACCAGGTATCTGTGATGATTGTTTAGGCTGAGCAGCTTGAGCTGGTTGGGTTTGACTAGGCACGTTAGATTCAGCTTGTAATGGCTGTTTTAATCGTTGTTCTCTACGATTGAACATCTCCATCATGCGCTGATGTTCATTTTTAGTTGCCCACTCTATAGGGTTAAGTCCAATTTTATCTCTTATAGTTAAATCAGCATTACGGCCTATTAATATACTGGCAAGAACTATATCTCCATCAATTGCAGCAATATGTAATGCCGTTTCTCCATGTAAATTAGTTGCATTTATATTAGCACCATGATCTAATGCTTCAACTACACCTGTCTTATCACCTTTATAGGCACAATCCAATAATAGTTGATTCCATTCATTAATACCAAAAAAAGACTTTTTTAATTGTTCACGACTTTTTACCATAATAAACCTGCTGATAATTAATATATCATTCAAGTCTAGCATACTAATAGAAAAATACTCAAGAATTTTCTATTATTAATTGAAAGTATTCCTATCCAATCTATTAAAAAGTCTCATAGAGAGAAAAGTTTATTCAGCAACTGGATTTGGTATAAGTAATTTTATAAGTGCAGAAGTATCATATTTTGACATATCCAACTCAACTAATTTCTCATAAAACTGATTAATTAAAGTGGTTACTGGTAACTCTGCTCCATTTTTTTTCGCCTCTGCCAAAACAATATCTAAATCTTTACGTACTAAACTTACAGAAAATCCAAAATCGAATTTATCTTCAATCATGGTGAATGCTCGATTATCCATTTGCCATGATCCAGCGGCTCCTTGCGAAATAACTTCAATAGCTTTTTTAGGATCAAGCCCAGATTTTATGGCAAAATTAATTCCTTCAGCTAAGCCTTGAATTACTCCCACCAAACAAACCTGATTGACCATTTTGGTTAATTGACCATTACCAGACTCTCCCATATAAGTGATTTTTTTGGCATAGCATTTTAATAGTGGCTCAATTTGTTGATAGACTAGTTCATCACCACCAACCATAATAGTGAGTTGTCCATTTTGCGCTCCCACTTGTCCACCTGATACTGGCGCATCAATAAAACTAATATCATTTTGTTTTAGTAAATTATAACATTCTCTAGCCACGTTAGCTGAAGAAGTAGTATGGTCAACAACTATACTTCCGGCCTTAAGTGACTTAGCCGCTTTTTCTGCTATTCCTTTAATATCATCATCATTACCAACGCATAAAACTAGGATATCAGTAGACTTAAGCAATTGATCAAGATTGTCTACATATTGCCCGTTATATTCTTCACTCCATTTGATTGATTTAGTATTAGAACGATTATATACCGTAACGTTATAATCACTTTTTATTAAATGTCCTGCCATTGGGTAACCCATGTTACCTAAGCCTACAAAAGTTATTTTTTGCATATTTTATTCTCCATAATTATAGTTGAATGATATCCTTAACCATTTACTTATAAAAAAGCTGATTTAATAATTAAGGATATTGATAAATGAAAGTTATTTTTTGCTGGTTATCAATCCGTAAAGTTTATTGAAATGAATAACAAAAAGATTATTACCAATTACATTACCAGCAGTACAAATAGGATCTAAAAGCATATAACAGATGGTAATCAAAGCAGTCATCTCAGGAGCAAAACCTAAGCAGCTTTCAAGTACTGGAATCATTACTAAAATGCTTCCACCTGGAACTCCTGCTCCTGAAAATTTGGTTATAACGAAAGTCAGCGCAAATATTAAATATTCAGTTAAGGTTGGGATTGGATGACCAAAAGCTATCAGCAAAATCATCGCCATAATTGGAATAGAGATAGAATCCCCAATCATATGAATATTCACAGTCGCTGGCATCACTACATCTGAAACAATCTTATTTTTAGTATTTGCTTCTGCTGCCTTGATAGAAAAAGGTAGAGCAGCTGCACTTGACATAGTAGTGAAAGCAGTAATCGCTGGAGCTGCAAGATTACGCAATATTTCTATCGGCTTTTTCTTATATAAGAGCACTGCAGCTAAAAAGATAACCCCTAAATAAGCTATAAGGGTAAGAATCATTAATAAGAACGCAGCTGGATTAACTGCTAAAACATCACCAATAATATCGTCGGTCAATAATTTTACTAAAAAGCCAAAAATAAATAATGGCAATAATGGAATAAAAAACTTCATTAAAAATTTTTCTACTATTTTCTTAGTAAAATTAGCAGCCTTATTAGTATATTTTTCGATTCTAGGCTGATTGATACAAGCTAAAATTAACGATAATAATAAAATCACATTATTAGATACTAATTTTGGGATACTAAACTGCCATAATGGCGTTAAACCTACTATTTCTTGCGGATTATGAGTAATGCTATCATTGGTAAAAAGTACAAAATAGCCAAATATTCCAGCTATCCCAACACTAATAAAATTAGATAAAACAATAGCACCAAGTAATAAAGCGATAAAATAAATAGCTTTACCTCTTATTCTTGAGAAAGCACTATACACAGAACTGAAGATAATAAACGGAATCATAAACATCAAAATTTCTTTTAATGATAAACTAATGCTTAAGAAAAATTGCTTAGCTAGATCTGGGATAAAACTATTTAGGATAAAAGTTAGAAAAATGGTGAGGACTAACCTCATTGGCTGTGAAGCCATAAGCTTGAAAATATGCATAATTACTACCTGTTAAAAATAATGTTCAAATTTTAAATAATAAGAGACCAAGGGTAAACCCAAGAATATTGAAAGTTTTAACAGGACGGCTCTTTGATAGAGACGCATTTGGCAGCGTAAGAAATATGCATAATAATTACCACTTTAAAAGAGATGTAGTAACAATTACTGTAAAATAATTTAATTAACCCGTCAAGTTATGATTTTATTTTTATTCAACCGTAACAGATTTAGCTAAATTTCTTGGCTGATCTACATCAGTTCCTTTAATAGTTGCAACATAGTAAGCAAGTAATTGCATAGGGATAGCATATATTATTGGTTCAATCAGCATATTTGCTGAGCTGATATTTAACTGATATTTGCTAATTGATTTTAGGATATTATTACCTTCAGCCGAGCTAATGGTAATTAATTTTCCACCTCTAGCAGCAACTTCTTGAGCATTAGAGGAGGTTTTTTCGAATAAATGATTTTGCGGAGCTAGAATAATAATCGGTAGATTAGCATCTACTAAAGCAATCGGTCCATGCTTCAATTCTCCTGCAGCAATTGCTTCAGCATGAATATAAGACAATTCTTTAAGTTTTAAAGCTCCTTCTAGAGCAACTGGATAAATATAATTACGACCCATAAAGAGAGCATTATCAGCTAAAGCTACTTCAGCTGCGATCACCTTCACTGCTTCGCTATTATTAAGAATTTCAGCTATTCTACCAGGTATTTCAGCTACCAATTGCATCTTTTCTATCAATTGTTGTTCAGATAAGCGATTACATTGATTAGCTATGTGCAATGAAAGCATTAACAATACCGTTAATTGAGATGTTAATCCCTTAGTTGAGGCTACGCTAATTTCAGGTCCTGCAAAACATTCTAGTGAATAATCCGCTTCTCGAGCCAAACTACTGCCTTTAACATTCACAATACTTAAGGTGATTTGCCTATGTTGTTTAGCATGACGCAATCCGGCTAAAGTATCTGCAGTTTCTCCGGATTGAGAAAGAAAAATACATAGCCCATTTGCTGGCAAATAGCTATTGCGATAACGAAATTCTGAGGCTATATCTACTTCAATCGGTAGATCAAGAAATTCCTCAAACCAATATTTGGCTACCATAGCAGCATAATAAGAAGTGCCACAAGCAACTAAAGTAATTTTGCTTATTTTAGGAAAATCAATATTTAGATCAGGAAAATATAATTGCTTAGCGCTTAAGTCATAATAAGCATTGATTAAATCAGCTAATATACTTGGTTGTTCAAAAATTTCTTTAAGCATAAAATGGCGAAAATTACCTTTGCCGATATTAATACTACTACTATCAATAGTAATAACATTACGCTTAACTAGCTGCTGCTTACTATCATAAATTTTTACTTTATCGTTATAGATAACAGCTAAATCACCTTCTTCTAAATAGCTTACTTTATTGGTTAAAAATGCCATAGCATAAGCATCCGAAGCAACTATCATTTGATCGTTACCAAAACCAATTACTAAGGGAGAACCTTTGCGAGTAGCGATCATTATTTCTGGATTATTTAGAAAAATCACTGCAATAGAAAAGGCGCCTTCAAGTTTTTTGATAGCTTTGTTCACGGCTGCCATTGGTTCATCACCTTGATTTAGGTAATGGGTAATCAAGTGAGGGATTACTTCGCTATCAGTTTCAGAAGCAAAATGATGACCTGCTTGAATTAATTCTTGTTTAATGATCAGAAAGTTTTCGATAATTCCATTATGAACCACAGAAACTTGTTCAGTTTGATGAGGATGGGCATTAATTTGGTTAGCAGCTCCGTGAGTTGCCCAACGAGTATGGCCAATAGCAAGGTTAGTTTCAAATAAACTATTACTAATAGCTTGCTCTAGTGAATGAATCTTGCCTTGAGTTTTAACAATTTCAAGCTTGTTATTGATGATAGCGGCTATTCCCGCTGAATCATAACCACGATATTCTAAGTTTTTTAGTCCATTGATAATAGAAGGAATGACATTTTGTTGTTTAGCATTAATACCGATGATCCCGCACATATTTTAGCTTCCTTAGAGAGATTTAAAGACTGTTGCATGGAATGTTGAAGAACATCGGCTATCAAAATAATGCGATGACGTCACCCTTGGACAAGCGATAGCGATGTCCGAGGGTCCAGTTTAAATCTCTTAACTCTTTAGAGTCTTTAAAGATTTTAAAAGATTTCAACTGGATTCTCGCCACCAGCAAGAGCTGGTAGCCAGAATGACGACCTCACATGGTTTGAGAGCAATTTTATCATGCAACGGTCTTTTATTTATTCTAACATTCAGAGTAATTATTCTAAGTGAAGATAGCAAATCAATAAATGTTACCAATTGCTACAGATAACAGGAGAAAAGCTCATCTTTAAAGATATGGATGAGCTTTTTAAAGAATTAGTAACCGTAAGTATCATCATTATTTAATAGTCCAGCGATCATATCGCTAGGATTCGTGATAACAACTGTATGAACAACTTTGTCATTATGATAAAACTCAACTTTGTTATCAAATCTTGGATCTACTTTATCATTTGAGTTAATAGCATTTTTCTCTTCTAACTTTTTTAAATTAAAAAAGAATAGATCAGATGGACTATTATGTACTGTAGTGTGAGCGGATACACTAGGGTTCAATAGATAACCAGTCGGCTTGATAACCCCATCTATTTTAACTGGCACACATTTATTTACTCCGCTCTGCATACCACAAAGAAGATTATAATAATCAGTACCGCCTCTTGTGGTAACTAAGCCTTCGATTAATTCTTTTGAATCTTTTCCAATGAATAGATCTTGAGTAAGTTTCTGATGACCTTCAATATGTAAAGTATGAACACCACCAGCATGTTTTATATATACTGAAGTTTCAACTCCTTCGTTATATCCAACAGTGTAGATACCACTGATTTTACTAACATCTTTAAATGCTGATAAATCTATTTTAGCATTGTCTAAACTTGATTTAATAACTGTATCATTCGTCTTCGAATTAATAAATAAGGTCGTAGGTTGTGCTTTACCATCTTTTAAAGGTATAGTACATACATTTTCTCCTGAAGTAGTACCACATTTAACTTCTTGATAACTTGGATTACTAGGTCTTACAATTGTCATAATTTTTTCCTTTTAGGTTTATATAATTAACTGTTAATACATTAATAAACTTTAATAGTTATGTCAATAGATATTTTACACTTTTTCAACCTTTGATTAAAATGTTAATTACTTTTGACAAATAGAACAATAAAAACTAGCTCTACCTGCTTGTTTTATTTTGATAATAAGATTATTGCAACTAGAGCAATTTTCATTTTCTCGTCCATATACTTTAAATGAATGTTGAAAATATCCTTTTTCACCACTAACCGAAGCATAATCTTTTAAGCTAGAACCACCTTGTTTGATAGCATCTTTCAGCACTTCAATGATTTTTTGATGCAATAAGATTACTTCATTGATATTTAAACTAGCGGAAAACCTAGTAGGCAATATTTCACTCAAAAATAAACTCTCAGAAGCGTATATATTACCTACACCTACGATATTAGCATTATCCATTATGGTTAATTTTATCGGTTGTTTTTTATTACGGAGAATATTGGCTAAATATTCAGGAGTAAATTCTGGCTCCAGTGGCTCAATACCCAAATGCCTTAAAAGAGGAGAGTCTGCTAATTCTTCTATTTTTACTAAATCAATTAGACCAAAACGACGTGGGTCATTATAGACAATTTGCTGCCCATCATTTAAATGGATGGAAAAATGATCATGCTTTTGATAAACATAATTTTGATCTTTGATTAAAACTTTACCTGACATCCCCAAATGAATTAGGACAACTAAGGAATTATCTAGAAAAATTTGGATGTATTTAGCTCTGCGAGTAATCTTAACAATTTTGCATCCATTAATTTTTTCTTCAATAGACGAAGGAATTGCTTGTCTTAAATTAAGCTTAGTAATAAGCTGAACTTTAACAATTAACTTTTTTAAGGTTTTTTCTCTTAAACCTTGACAAATTGTTTCTACTTCTGGTAATTCTGGCATTAATCTTTAATACTTGAGCTTAATTGCTATAGACAATATATAACCAAAAAGGCGTTAAAGTGAAACAACAAAATTTTATTTTAATAATTTCATCTCCATCTGGAACAGGCAAGACTTCCATCTCCAAGCGGATAATTAGTGACGATCCTAATATTAAACTGTCTATTTCGGCTACCACTAGGCCTAAACGTTCTTTAGAAGTGGATGGTAAAGATTATTATTTCGTTGATCAGACTCAATTTGAAAAAATGCGTACTCAAGATGAGTTTTTAGAACATGCAAAAGTATTTGGTAATTATTATGGTTCGCCAAAGCAAAATGTAATTGATCAATTATCGAGCGGACATGAAGTATTGTTCGATATTGATTGGCAAGGTGCTTTAGCTTTAAAAGAGAAGTTAGGACGTTTAGTGGTAAGTATCTTTATTCTGCCCCCTTCGCTTAACGAGCAAGAAAGAAGATTAAGACTGCGCGCTCAAGATTCAGATGAAGTAGTCGCTAAGCGTATGGAAGAATCAAAATTTGAAATGAGTCATTATAATTTATATGATTATGTGCTGATCAATAAAGATTTTGATAAGACATTAAGTAGGATTCAGACTATAATAAAGACAGAAAGATTGAAGCATATCGATTTTTCTAGATTTGTTGAAGAAATGATGGCTTCAAAATTATAGCAGAGGTTAATTATGCTTATAAGTGATAACTTAAAAAAAAATGTTGATGAATTTACTCGTAGTAGGATCTCTGATGCATATCTACTTGGGCAAAGTTGGTCTGACATAGCTAGTCAATTTCCAGGAATCGATCAAAATACATACAACGAAATAGCCGCAGCAATTGAAACTAGACTAGCAATTACTGCCGAAAAATTAAGACCATCCACCTATTATCGTGGAGTTGGCTTAGAGGCTGATGAGCACCAAAATGGGATGGAGGTTAGCGAAGTTTATAAAGCTTGCCCAGCAATGCAATTAGGCGTAGAAGTTGGCGATATAATTACTAAAGTAAAAGTTAACCAAATTTGGGTTGACTTAAATAATATGGATTTGCGCAGCGCTCTCAAAACTTTGCGCCAGTCAGATTCTATGGATGGAATCCAGTTGGAAGTGATCCGCGCTGGTGAAAGAATAACTTTAGGCGAAGGAATGCAAGTTAGAACTAAAGTTATCGATGTGAAAGCTAAATATATCATGAATTTTACTGCTAAAACTTTAGGTAAAAATCTATTAAAAATGCAGATTAATAATGATACCTCAAGTAATATAGGGCAAAATAAAAACTTACCTAATAAACAAGCTCAGAAATCATTTCAAATTTCTTGAGTATAATCAAATTCTAGCTTTATTAATAAATGAAATTCTAATCAAAATATTTTTTTTATAAAAGCAAAATTTTGGTAGCGCAAAGTAAAATATCTTGCTATAAATACTGCTCTTACCTGTAAAGGTAAAGAATGGAGAGGTGGCCGAGCGGCTTAAGGCAGCGGTTTGCTAAACCGTCGTACGTTATAAAGGCGTACCGGGGGTTCGAATCCCCCCCTCTCCGCCACCCTACGCTAAAGCTTCGGGTGGCAGGCCACGAGCAATACTTCGAAGAAGGATTGTGAGTTGGACTTGCCAGCCGAAGCTTATAGCGTGGGAGTGTCGACCGAAGCTCCTTTAGGAGCGTAGGTGGACTGGGGAGTATATACTATAATTATTTACTGAGCTTCAACAATGTACTATGTATATTTCTTAGAGCTATCTAATCTTGATATTTACGTCGGCTATACTAACAACCTAAAACAACGCCTTGCATACCATAACTCCGGTTTCGTTCCATCAACCAAGCCTCACCTCTCTGTAAAGCTCAGAAGCTATATCGCTGTTGAAACAGAAACTCTTGCCATCAACCTTGAAAAATACTTCAAGTCCGGATCCGGCAAAGCTCTTGCCCAAAAACGCTTGTGGTAGAGATCGCAAAATCAGCTCATTTTTAGGCTAAATTTGGCCTATTTTTGTCTCCAATCTCCAAAAAAACAATACCTTCTTTAATTAGGTATACATATATATACCAAGGCTTACAGAAGAATGGGTCAAATTTGAGCATCGGTAGTGCTGGGGAATTTACGAACTTAAGGTTATTAGATTAGGATTTTTAATATTTTACTAAATAATTAATGAATTTCGTTACTTATTTATTGACAAATACCAACAATTACCTACCATTTATCATATATTTTTTATTTTGGAGATTAAGCATGGTATCGTATTTGATGATTGGCTCAAATATAAATGCAAGTAAAATAATAAATACATTTGCAAATAGTGGCGTGAATTATAAAACTTATGATGGCACGAAAGCTGAGATTGATTGCGCTATTTTAGATCTACCAAATAATTCTAATGTGGTAATTTACTCTCATGGAAAGATATACAATGATCTTCATATATTATTTTTATGTACCTCTCTGGTAACTAAAAATTCATTTGAAGAAATCAGTAAAAATAAAGCGCTGAACATTGAGCTTTTTTGTTGTTATAGTGGTACCGCAATTAATGATCTACCTAAAAATTCTAAGCTAATAACTCTAACTGCCTCTGACCACCCATTGATTGAGGATTTTAGGGATGAGTTATCTATTAATGCTTTGAAACTCAATTATTATAATAATTTTTTTATAAAATTTGCTTCTTATCTTTTTATGAATCCAGAAACTAATAAATTTGCAATCAATTCAAATAGATTAGGAAATAGCGTTTTTGTTTCAGATATAAATTCATTAGTTGAATTTACATGGAAGTTAAAAGATATCAAAAAATGGCAACGTGGACAATTAGAAAATTTTATCAATTTCTGTAAAAAAATTAAACATGATCAGAAGCAAAGTGACTCTAATGATATAACACAATTAATAAAATTATATGAAGATGATGAGCTATTGAGTAATTGGTTAAGTCAATTTAATCTCAAGCGTTATCAAGAGATATTTTTTATATCGATGAGCTATTATGCTAACCTCAAAGTTATGAAAAATCTTTTAAAAATAGATGTTGATATTAATGCCAAAACCAATACTAATAATACAGCTTTACATATTGCTCTACAAAAAGGGCATAAAGATGTGGTTGTTGGACTACTTAATGATGGAGTTGATATTAATATCAAAAACAGTGACGGCTAGACGGCTTTGCATTATGCCTCAAATGCAGGAGATCAGCTTTTGGTTGCAGATCTGCTTAAGAGAGGAGCTGACATTCATGCTAAACATATTCTGGGCTATACAGCTTTGCATATTGCATCACGACAAGGACATCAGCCTGTAGTTGCTGAACTACTAAATAATGGAGCCGATATTAACTCAAAATCTCCAAAAGGTTTGACCTCTCTACATCTAGCTTCAGAACAAGGGCATCAGGATGTGGTAATTGAGCTACTTAAAAATAATGCCGATATTAATGTTAAAACCAATTCTGGCTTTACAGCTCTGCACTTTGCTTCACAAAACGGGCATCATGCCGTGGCGGATGAGCTACTTAAAAATAAAGCTGATATTAGTATTAAAGACAATGCCGGTAATACAGCTTTGCATATTGCCTCATACAAAGAAGATAAGTATCTGGTTGTTAAACTACTTAAGAGTGGAGTAAATCTAGAGTTTAACACAGAAATTAAACTTTTGAAAAATGAAATAAAGAATTTGTTTGGAAAAAAGTCTTCAGTGTATAAAGAGATCAACTTATACAGCTCATCTCCAGTAGAGTATGTTTTAACCCATAATGATAAGGCAAAAGCAGCTATCTCCGCTATTAAAAATATAGAAAACAATTTAGATTTTGCTGATTATAAAAAACTGCAAAATTGCTTAGAAGCGCAGTCTGTGGATGTGAGCTTAGATCTTAATGATCTTTGCGGAAAAAATGGTTCTTACTATCTTTTGTATTCAGAGTTATAATTAAAAAATTTAAAAAAATACATTCTTACAAAAGCTCATATTATAAATAGATAAGATTAGACTTAACGCTTTTATTAAAAAATTATTTTTTTTTGGCGATATCAGTTTTCTAGCGCAACACGCTGAGAAGGTGCCTCAAATAAATAGGGGCAAAACTCAAGAGCTATATCGCCGTTGAAACCGAAACGCTTGCAATCAATCTAGAGAAATACTTCAAATCCAGATTCGGTAAAGCTCTTGCTTAAAAACGTCTGCACTAGAGCAGAAATAGCAAGAAATTCTTTTAACTAAATTATAGGAAAATAAGTCATAAAATAAGCTAATTTTGAGTACATCGATTTTTTAAAAAATTGACTAAGAAAAGACTTAGTCTAATATAAATTCTTAAAAAACATCAGAGATGTTATTATGAAATATACAATTACTGCTAAACTTGATAATAATTGGAAACTAAGCGCTGACGAAAGTGAATATAATGCGATCAGTGACGACTCATTAAAGAAAACTGCTAAAGATTATATCGATACTTTACTTGATTCAACTTCTGACGAAATCAAAGAAAAAATATTTTCAAAATCACAGATCAGTTGGATAGCAAATACAGCTTCAAAATCAGTATTTGTGATCGGAATAACACAAAGCTATTTAGAAAATTTACAAGAAGAGCAAAAAACTAGTGGAAAGCAAAGCTGGCAAGCTGAAATCATCGCCAGTTCTCAAACCATTAGCTCTTGGGCCACAGGAACGGCAGCAGCGGGAACAACGACAACTATGCTAGGTTTACTTGGATCTAGTACAATGATATGTTTAGCTAGTGGATTAATAATAGGATCTTTGGCAATTGTAGCTTTCAATAATTTAGAGATTTTTGGTGATGATGATAAAAAATCAGCTAAAGAAGTTTTAGCTAATTTACTTAGAGCCAACCAAAAATCAAAACCAGTAATTGCTAAAAAAGCGAGTTTTAATTTAGGTGAAGACAGCATTGAATGCACTGAAAAAGAAAAGTATTTTAACCATGAGCTAGAAAAATCTATTGCACGTTATAATGCGATATCATCAAAACCGACTATAAGCTTATTCTCGGAAATACCAAAAGACTATTATGGAAAAGAAGAGTTTATTGCCAGGTTTTTTCAACAAAGTGTAGAATATGGCTGTATAAACCTTGCTAGTAATTTATTACTCGATTATGAAGCAAGAATCGACGACAAATCTTTATCCAGTTATATCGGTAGCTACAAGCATAATGGCAAACCAGATATGGTAACTTTGCTACTTGAATTTGGCGCAGAAAATTCCATCACAATAGTAAGACAAGCTATCTCTAAAGGCTATTTAGAAATAATAAAAACATTGCTTAAAGATAATAATTTTCAGGTATCATTCTTATCAGACAGAGACATCCAGGCGCTTGTACAAATTAATGATATTGAGATTTTTGAGTTACTCATAAATAAGAATTTTGATCTAAATGGAAAACTCTTTTATCAAACTAATTTTGATAATAACGTTAACTATGAATGTTATGTTACATTACTTAGCCTTGTATTACATGAATCTATTGATAATGCATACAAAATACTCGAGC
>CANDYO010000046.1 GCA_947424995.1 Rickettsiales bacterium
TTAACACTCACCGCACTAGCGAGATTGATGAAAATAAATTAGCTAAAGTTCTGCAAGACTTAGTTCATCTATCACCGATGGGTATCAAGAACCATTTACAATTGCTTCGCCCTATCTACCAAAAAACAGCTAGCTTTGGTCATTTTGGTCGCACTCCAGAAGCAGATGGTAGCTTTTCATGGGAAAAAACTGATCTAGCTGAAATACTTAAAAAAGAGTTTTAAGTTAGTTTACTGAGCCAGTTATTAAAAAATAGTATTCAATCTTAAAGTCAAAAATGGATGTCACCCTTGGCTCAAGCTTAGCTTGGGCCGAGAGTCCAGATTAAATATCTTGAAACCCTAGAGTTTTTAATAGCTTTAAAAGATTTTAACTGGATCCTCGCCCTCAGCAAGGGCTGAGGGCGAGGATTGTAAAAGTTCACTAACTCGGTTAAGGATTCGGCGCCATCCCTGACGAAGTAAAACTAGGCTTTGCCTGGTTTTACGAGACCTTAGGATCTCGTGAGGAAAAAAACTCCTGAGATCCTCGGTCTTAGCTCATGCTTCCAGCATAGCTTGCCAGGGATGACGCGTAGCTTATTTATTGCTAACCTTGTAACCGAAAAAATGAGCACATACAAGGATGACAGACTCGCGTTCATAGAAAAAATCAAGTCGTAAAAATTTGGCCAGAAAATGCTACTTTTATGTACGTAATTAAAGCATAAAATTATCTTAAATATAGTAAATTACTCAGTATGCATGACTATTTATGAGTTATTTTAACTAAATAGGTGATTTAGCACCCACTGAAGAAGAACTTGAACCATCTGGATTAGGGCATACACCACTAAAGCTTACAGTTATTCCACCATTATGCTCATATTCATCGCTTACCGTATCATTACGCTGAAGTACTATTGGACTCAAACCATCCGATGAATAAGCTGTAATACTAAAACTACTTAATGAGCTGTCATCACCACTACCCACCTGAGGTTGCATAGAGTCCGTATCCTCAGCAACTGAAGAATTTATCATTTGCTCTAGGATAATGTCTACTTCTTCATCTCTATTTAGATAAATTCTTGTAAGTATTGTACGTAGAGCATCTAAATCATTTTGAAAAACTTCTAGAATTCTAGCAGTTTCAGCTTCATCTATTACTTGATCAGCTTCTTCAGGAGTTAATTCATACATTAATATACGTCTTACTAAATAAAATTCTCTAACTTGAGCCACTTCAGCCTCTGTATGAGTAACTTCTAAATCCATGTAGCCATGCCCAATCATCACATTAGCAACTACATCTATAGCATCGTTATCTGCTGCCATTTCAATATTAAGAATTCTATACAGGTTTTCTCTTCTTTGTTGATGAATAATCCTAATCTCATCTACTGGTAAGTGTACATTTTCTAAAGCATGACTAACGTATTGATAAATATCTTCACCTATCTCATTATCCATTCTATTATAAAGATCTCTATCTAAATGATAGATCAATACTTCTCTTACTTCATCATCGTCTAACGTACCATTCCCATTAAGGTTATCTGTGGGAATTTGCTCTATAACTTCAATTAATTTTACATCATAAAAATCATTAATTGCTTTTATAGCTTCTTTGTATTTACTCATTTGTAGTTTCCTTTTTATTTAATTCTAAGTTTTGGGCAAAAACTTTTAAAGCTATTGCTTGTGCATCTGTTTCAACTGCATCAGCAAAATAATGTTTTCTTACATATTTTATGGCTGCATCAGAATCGTATATTTTAAATAATTTTATATAAACCGCAGCAAGGATAGTACCAGTTCTTCCCTTCCCTGCTGCACAATGAACAACAATATTCTCTCCTTTAGTTAATCTTTCGATTATATCATCGGTTATAATAGTTAATTGCTTTTGTGTTGGCGAATGATAATCTTCAATTGCTATATTAACCCCAACAATATCAGTAATATAGACAGTACCTTTAAACTGAGTTTGCCATAAAGATTTTGATACTTCAGTATTATTATCTCTTTCGGTAAGGTTATAAATTACCCTTATACCTTGCTGATACAGAAAGTTAAAATCAGTTATAATATCTCGACTATTTACTTCGATATTTTTTCCCCCGCCCGGTCGTGAAGAACCAGCTAGCATACCAGTTATTGGCCATTTTTTACTACTAAAAACTTTATATATAAGCGGTAGGTGATTAATTTCTTGAGCTTGCACCTGATTAAACATAAATAATATCCACAAAATAATATTTTTTACTAACATTTAAGTATATCACTAAAATTATACACAGCTATAGATTATGTTAATTCCAGTATTTATTCAACTTTTAATAAGATTGGAGTGTTTTATAGATTTAATAATTATGTGGTTTTGAATATTGAAACATCACCAGCAGAGTAAGCTTTTATTTCCTTATTACTTAACTCTAGTAATAAATTTCCTTGCTCATTAATCCCTTTAGCAACACCTCTAATTTCACCATTATTAAGTAATATCTCTTGATCATATAGCGCGTCAACTTGCTGCCATTTGGAGATAAATTCTCTTAAGCCGTATTTATTAAATTGCTCAAGATATGCATTTAAATTATGGATAATAGCCACGCAAAGCAAGTTCCTGTTTATATCTTCTCCGCTAATTGCTTTTAGAGAAGTCCATGCTTGAGAAATACTATTTTCATCAACATTAAGCATATTAACATTTATTCCCATTCCAATAATCACTACTGTTTCTTGAGGAGAAATAATTTGGCTTTCGATTAAATTGCCCATCAATTTACACCCTTGATATAATCCATCATTAGGCCATTTCAGCATGATCTTTGCTGCTATACCAATTTCTTTGATCGCATCCAGCATTGCTAAACTTACTACTAAACTTAACCCGCTAAGCTCATTAATGTTTTTCTTAAAATAATAAGAATATGACATATAGACATTTTTCCCGAATGGCGAATGCCAAGTTCTATTTAACTTACTTCCTTTTCCATTAGACTGACTTTCAGCAATGCAAATTTTACGATTGATCGAGAGATTTTTTTTTAGATAGTTATTGGTTGAGTCGATATTGTTAAACAACTCTAACTTAATGTGAGGATTAGCAATTTTTTGTTGAATAAATTCTTTATCAAGTAGCAATATTTTACCTCAAGGTATAGATCTGTAACTGTTGCATGGGCTAAGATAATGATTTTAAAACACGTGAATTCGTCATCCTCGACAAACTGCCGAAAGGCAGCGAGATCGGGGATCCATAAAAAACAAAAATGACCATAGGTCATTCAATTTACTTCGTATGATCTCAAAGTAATAAATTTATAGTTGGATCCCCGTTAATCAAGCTTTACTTGGTTCCGAGGATGACGGCTTCGCATGTTTTTTGTACAATTTTAGCTCGTGCAAACAATATATCTCTTACAACACACTCAAACGATCCAACACTTGCCTAACTAAATTATCTTTGGTAATACCAAAATGTTGATAAAGCTGATCGGCTGGAGCAGAAGCACCAAAACCTTGCATACCTATAAAGATTCCTTTTCTACCGATATATTTTTCCCATCCCTGCTTTATCCCTGCTTCAATGGCAACTTTTAAGCTTGAATTATCTAATAATTCAGACTGATATTCTTGGGATTGCTGATCAAATAATTCTAAGCATGGCATTGAGACTACTCTAGTCCCGATACCAGACTGCTGTAATTCAGCTTGCGCTTTGACAGCGATTTCAACTTCTGAGCCAGTAGCAAAAATAGTAACTTTTAATTCATCCTGATGCTCACTAATAATATAAGCTCCACGCTTAGATAGGTTTTGATCAACATTATCTCTTAAAGTTGGGATATCTTGACGAGTAAGTGAGAATAAACTAGGGCTATGTTCCATTTGAACTGCTATTTCATAACATTCAGCCACTTCAATAGAGCAAGAAGGACGAAATACTTTTAAATTAGGGATAGCTCTAAGCGAAGCTAGATGTTCAACTGGTTGATGGGTTGGTCCATCTTCTCCAAGACCTATAGAATCATGGGTCATAACATATAATACTCTCAGACCCATTAAAGCGCTTAATCGAATAGCAGGACGACAATAATCGCTAAAAACTAAAAAGGTACCACCATAAGGAATGAAACCTTTATGAAGAGCAATACCATTCATAATAGCAGCCATAGCATGTTCGCGCACACCATAATAAATATAGCGCCCTGAAAAATCTTGAGCATTAATGGCTTTAAAACCATCTGGTTTAGTAATATTTGAACCAGATAAATCAGCAGATCCACCTAAAAGAGCTGGAATTTCACTGGCTAAAGCAGCAAGTACCATTCCTGAAGCTTTACGAGTTGAGAGCTTAGGTTTAGTTAGTGCCAATTTTTCTTTAAGAGCAATTAGTTTACTATCCCAATTTTTGGGAAGCATATTATCAAGACTAAAATTTTTATTTTCTTCTTGCCATTTACTGTAAATATTCTGAGAGCGTAAAGCCACTTGACGCCATTCAGTTAGAATATGATCAGGTATTTCAAAAGGAGAATGAGGCCAATCTAAAGCCTTTTTAGTAGCAATGATTTCTTCTGCGCCTAAAGCTGCTCCATGACAATGTTCAGTACCTCCTTTATTAGGAGAACCATAACCAATTATAGTAGTACAAGCAATTAGACTAGGTTTATCTGATTGCTTTGCTCTTTCAAGTGCGGCACGAATTTGGCTAAAATCATGACCGTCAATCTCTTCAGCATTCCAACCAGCTGATTTAAATCTGGCTAAAGTATCTTCTGAAACTGTTAAGCTAGTTGGTCCATCAATTGAAATATGGTTATTATCAAATAAAACCACCAGTTTGTTTAAGTTTAAATGTCCAGCGAGCGAGATTGCTTCTTGGCTAATTCCTTCCATCAAACAACCGTCACCTGCAACTACATAAGTGTAATGATTAACAGCTTTAGCACCATGACGAGCAGCTAGCATGCTTTCAGCAATTGCCATCCCAACTCCGTTGGCGAGCCCTTGCCCTAAAGGACCGGTAGTAGTTTCAATACCTAGCAATAATTCATGTTCAGGATGACCAGCCGTTTTACTACCTAGTTGACGAAATTGTTTCAGATCGTCAAGGGTAATATCTGGATATCCTGTTAAATAAAATAAAGAATAAAGCAACATCGAACCATGCCCTGCTGATAAAACAAAGCGATCACGATCTGGCCAGATTGGGTCTAGCGGATTAAATTTTAAGAACTCTGCGAAAAGAACGGTAGCTACATCAGCCATCCCCATAGGCATACCAGGATGACCTGAATTTGCTTTTTCAACAGCTTTCATGCTTAAAGCACGAATGGCATTAGCCATTTGGGTATATTTTTGTTTATTCATAATATGCTCTAAATTTTTATATCTGGCACATTATACAAAATAGTTAAAAAAATTCAAGGTTTTTGATAGCCTAAATAGGCTAAACATTACAAACCACATATAGCAATTATAAATTGCAGTTAACCCCATACTTCCCTATTTAAAGATATTAATTATATCATATTAAGATCATTTTAATAATTTTTAGAAAAAAGCGATTGACAAGATCAGTGCATTAAAGATAGATTGGCGACATTCTCAGTAGTTTTAAACTATAAATTACTTTAGAGTATATTAATACTTTAATGAAAACATGTCAGATACATTAGCCCTTACTAAGACAAGACCAGATGTTCAAGAACAAGTAAAAAGACTTAGAAATGCCTTAGATGCTTCTAAGAAAGTTACCTCACCTGCTAAAACCAATGAAAACCGAAACGATCAAATAGAGAAAATTAAAGCATATCTTGAGCAAATGAGTCAAATCTCAGCTAGCCAAGAGAAAATTACTCCTTCAATAAACGCTTCTCTTGCAAGACCGATAGTTATAGGAGAAGGCATTGACCAATTTAATGATGGTTTATCCACTAACAAAATAGAAAATATTTTTGCTGACGCTTTATTAGTTACCGCAGAAGAAATCAAAAAATTTGAACTACCTCAAGCTAAGCCGGCTATAACGTCATCCATGATGAAAGCTCCGAGTGGAGCTGGTAGAAAAGGGGATCTTATGAATACTCATGAGATCCCCGGTCATGCCGCTACGCGGCTTGCCAAGGACGACGAATTAAGCGTTAATTTAGAGAATAGACTCGGCGCTAAACCTGTTGTAGCATTAGAGTTTTCCAAAGATGAATATAATCAATTCGCTAAAATCTTGGTTGAAAACTTTACCCTATTTGCTAAACAACCTCTGCAAAAAGAACAAAACTTCACTAAAGAAGCTATAACCTCACTAGATAGATACCCCGTGGTAGGTAAATATACTCAAAAAGTTGTCGAATCAAGACATGCAACTCAAAGATTTGTTTCCGAAGTAAAACGACCAATCCCTAGCAACTTTAGTGATTGGTTCGGTGGTCCTGGCTTCACTATCAGCAATCAAATGCGTGAAGAGTTTAGCGAATATTTGCATGGTAAATCTACTCAACCACAAGCAGTAACAAGACTAAAAAAAGAGGATAAAGATAAACTTGAACCTCCTAGATCAGTTAACCAAAGCATGAGCCATTTACTACAAAGAACCAAAGCTTCTCAAGAAAAAATTCTCAATAAACGGAGTTTTGTAGAACTACTTGAATTGCTGAATTCCGTTCGTATAAATGGGCATAATAATAGTGGTTTTGGATCAGGTAGGTCTTAGGATTACTAGGTTAAATAGCCAAACGCTTAGCACAAGATATAAAAATTAATAAGAGAGCTTCTTGCAAAATAAATTGAAATAGTTAGCTCTACTTTTAATAGGGTAATTATGCGAAGCTTTAGATTATTCATATCCATTAAAAAGCTGCTATTTCAGCTTTAACTACATAAATAAATCTAGGAACAGACTAGAATCTTCAATGGGAGCATACCATACGTCATTAACCCACGAATCTTCAAAGGAATTAGAGCATATTAATGTAAGTGCACAACTTGCTCCACCCAAAGAAATTCCTACAAAATCAGCTAGTTCAATATCATACTGTGAGTCATGTAGGTCATAAGAAAAATAGTTTCTTAATGCTTTAGTTCCTAACATAAGCGCTCCTAATGACGTTATTAGCGCTCCATTAAAACCGTTATAAGCATTTAGAAATTTTGGAACATGATTATTAAACGCCAATTTATAAAGAGAAGAAGGATCTACGAAAGAATCAATTTCTGCTGCAAGAATGGAAAAATCATAAAGAGTTTTAGCTATAGAAATTGTATTATAGACCTGTGCAAGTGAGAGTATGTTATTAAATTTAGTTAAAAGATACATACCATTACCTAATGTTTGTATTCCCTTACCATAATAATCAATATTTTGTATTTCACGATTCTCAACGTAATCATTCATCATAACCATAATTATTGCAATCCCTTAACTATACATAAAAACTTAAAAAGTTACGGTGAATATGAATCAATCGTTAAAATTTGTCAATATATTATACAAATAAAGTGATATTGGAGCCTCTTGCAAAACTCCAATTATACGAAATAATTTTTCATTTTCACAAGAAACCTAGCTATTATATAACAAAGAAGCCCATTTTATATCAGACTAAAATTTCAAAACAACAGTCAAATAAAAGGACTTCCATGAAAATTAATTTATCATTAGCGCAAGATCCAAATTTTTCTTTTTTCTAACTTAGAAGAAGAGGTAGGATCTACCACAAAAAAGCATCGCCAACTCATCACATATATTGAATTTGCAAGAGTGATTCTATTCTAACTCCTAGATACCATCGCATTGGTCGTCCTAAAAAAATGACTGAGCAGCTAATTGAAGCAAAGAAAAAAGAAGTCCCAATGCGCTTAGAGCTGCAAGTTACAATGGATCTACTGTGTTTAAAGTCAAATATTTTCTTTACTCACCCATTTAAGCATTGCTCTTTTGATCTCCTCTCTTTAAACTAAAAGTACCGTATCAGATATAGAGAGTTAACTTATGAAGCCAAAGTTTTTTATTTGCCTACTAATTTTATTAATTGCTGATATTTCTAACGCTTATTACTATGGCTATGGCTACGATCCAAATGGTTATGGCTATAACAATGACTTTTACCTTAGAAGAAGAGTCGTCTATATACCGCCTCCAATCTATTATCAACCAGAACCAAGATACGTTACACCGGTACCCCAATATTATGCAAATTCTCTATGCATAAAAGAAGATTACAAGAGTTTTGACAGTTACACTACAGACGAAGAAAATTCTGCATTTTTTATTCAACATGAGCAGAACTTTTATTATAAACTTCAGAAGGCCATACTAAACGATGACAAACATGCTTTTGCAGATTTAATTACCTACCCTCTACATTGGATATCCTCTGGCGGAGATGTGTATCTTCAAAATCCTGAACAAGTTATCCAAAATTATTATTTTATCATGAACAGCACAACTAAAAGCGCTTTACTTAATATCACTATGGGTAATACTGGAGCATCAACTATAGCACTGGACACGGAGGTGCGCATTATCTAATGATTGGTAATGGGCTTTTATGGCTTCAATGCAATATGAGGATATTCAAGATCCATAGTAATTAGGGGGTGAGTTTCATTAGATCAGTTACGAACTTGGCGTCATCCTTATAAAATTTTACTAACTCGGTTACAGATTCAGCGTCATCCCTGACGAGGAAAAACTAGGCAAAACCTAGTTTTAACGAGATCGGGGATCTCAGGAGTCTATTCCTCATAAGATCCCCGATCTCCGGCGCTTAAAAGCGCCTGCGTCAGGGATGACGTGTATTTCTTACATATCAACAAATTCGTAATAAAATTAGTTAAAACACTTATAAAGACAACGCATAACTTTCAACAACTAAATACCGCTTTACATAATGTGCTTTTCGCTTAATCTAAAGATATATCAGTTATTATGAAGGCTCAAAATGCAAATATCTCTTCATCAGATCAGCAAAGATTATCGTGATTGCAATGCTTTAGCTGATGTTTCTTTAGTTATCGAAGAAGGAGAATTGGTAGCATTACTCGGACCATCAGGCTCAGGCAAGACTACATTACTTAAAATTATCGCAGGCCTTGAAGTACCCAGCCGTGGTAAGATTCATATCAATAACAAAAATGTTACTCATCTATCTCCGAAAGACCGTAATGTCGGCTTTGTTTTTCAACATTATGCTTTATTTAAGAATATGAATGTTTTTGAAAACATTGCTTTTGGTCATAAAGTAAGACCAGGCAAACATCGTCTAAGTAATGAAGATATTAAAAATAGAGTCCATGATTTATTGAAATTAGTTCAAATTGATAATTTAGCTGATCGCTATCCACATGAATTATCCGGAGGACAAAGGCAAAGAGTAGCCTTGGCAAGAGCTTTAGCAGTCGAACCAAAAATATTACTTCTAGATGAACCATTCGCAGCTCTTGATGCTAAATTAAAATTAGAGCTTAGAAGATGGCTGCGCAAACTACAAAAAGAAACCAAAATTACTATTATTTTAGTAACTCACGATCAAGAAGAAGCCTTAGATATTGCTGATAGAGTAATGATCTTGAATAGTGGTTCAATTGAGCAAATTGGCACCCCTAAGGAAATTTACCATTCGCCTGATAATCCATTTGTTTATAATTTTCTAGGTCATTATAATGTATTTAAAGCAATAAAAAATAAACAAGGAAAAATATCTATTCTGAGTAAGCAAACAAGCAATACAGCTAAACCTGAAAAATGGTATAATAAACATAAAATAGTTTCGAGCATAACTAACTTACTCAAACCTAGTAATATAGATCCAACTGAAACTCAACAAATTGAAGAATATTTTGAAGTTTTCGTTAGACCTCATGATATGGAAGTTACCAATAAACCAACTAGTGATGAATATGTAAAAGCTACTATTACTCACTTAAATTTAGCATCGCCATTAGTAAAATTAGAATTAGAATCCCCCGACTACGAACTTATCCAAGCTGAAATTTCACAAGAAAAATTTGAAAGCCTCCAGCTAAAAAAAGGCGATCAAGTTTATATCAAAGCGAAACAGTTCACTATGTTTAGTGCATAAGTAAAAAGTTAATTACATTAATCTTTCTTAATATTTTCCTTGTTAATTCTAAATATTCATTTATTATCGCTAACATTTACAATCTTGAAAACAACTTACAAGAGCTAAAGATGACAGAGATAAGCAATGACTATTTAGAAAATGATACAGAGCAACTAAAAGTGCAATCAATGGGTTGGGCACCATATGCTAGTATAACTATAAGCACTATAGCTGGAACTATAATAGGAGGAGTACCTGGAGGAGCAGCAGGGTTTACTAGCGCTTTAATAGACGAATTTCTAATAACTCATAAACATACAACAAAACATTTTTTTAGCATGACTGCATTTCACTCAAGCGTGACTTTTGGACCATGGACAACGGCTTTATCTACAGTTTTTTCTAGTTACAAATTACCGATTCAAGTAGCATCCTATGCTTTATCTATTGCTGCCAGCTATTATACCGATGATTTTATAGATTTTCATAATAAGCTAGAGCTTCCTTTGAATTCCCTTTCAACTCTCAATAAAGTTTTCGATGAAAGAAAAATTTTTTCTATGCAGGAAGTATCTAAAATTTATAACAAATTTATTGAAAGCCCTATGGATGCTTTAGTCTATATAAAAGAAGATTGGTTAGAGGTTTATAATAATCCATTTTTATCTAATTTTGGAACCAGCAGCGCTCTTAGTCTATATAAAACGGTAATAGAAAGTTTATATTTATATTGTATGGGTAGTTACGGTAGTAACTTATTTATTTCTACGTTACTTAAGCAAAATTATCTATATAAAGAAAGTCCTCTAATACTTCCAGCTATGAGCTGGGGATTCGATGCAGTAAGTGTTCTTAGTATCCACGCTCTTAAGCTTTATGCTGATATGATGATCGCCACTAGACAAAGTAGCATTTCAAATGAATATGATAAAATCCTTATAGAAAAAGCTTCCAACATGTTGCTTGACAAAGGTAATAGTAGAAAAGTTTTAAGTATTAATGAGAAAGAAGGTAAACAATCTATTGAATATATAGCGAATGATTTATTTATTCTAGTGGATGGTGCCAATAAGTTAATTAAAGTTACAACAGCCTCTTTAGAAGCAATGATAGCTCTAAATAATTTAGTTAAATATGCACCAGGTATATTACTCCCATATATGGCATTAAGCTTAATCCCAAGGCAAAAGATTTTAAAAGATTTAATCCCTCAATCTCAAGAAATTGCAGAAGAATCTGCAGATTCTTTGATGCAGGCCAGAAGCTTTTTTGGCGATATCAAAAAGAGATCGGAAGAGATTGATCTTAGAGATGGTGGAAAGTTTATTAAGCATAAATTTAATCTTGAATGGAAAAGGTTTAAAGAGGCAAATTTAAAGACTACTGCAGTTGAGACGTCTAAAACTCATATGTATAATGCTATAGATATTCATGATAAAGCTATAGATATATTATATTTTGGCGTTCGATTTTATTTAGGTACACTGGATTTAGATAAAATACCATTAATTTATAATGCTAGTGATACGGCTTCTGATTTTCTATCAAGTAATCTTGAGAGCCAAACGGATAATATCGAGATAGAGCTAGCTAGAACAAGAATTACCAAATTTATAGACTGGAGCAAAACAGTCAGTCAAAATGCTAATAAAACACATAACGAAGAAGGTAATATAGTTTTTAATGATTATCGTTTATATCTAAATGAAAAGTTATTGGTACATATTGATTATCTAGAATTAGAGCAAGGCAAGCATTATGCTTTTACAGGACAAAAAGGCTGCGGTAAATCTACTACTCTAACCGATCTCAAAGAAGGGGTTGTGGGAGCGTTTAGCAGTACGGGAGAAATTGAATATCCTTTCAATCAGAATATAACCTTTCTTAATCAGAAACTATATATGCCTGATAGCTCCACCTCTACATTACTAGAAACTCTATATTTTCCTAAAATTTTAGCCGAACTTAGTCCTGATGAGCAGTTGGAAATAAGGATATTAGCTGTAAATTTTCTTAAAGCTCTAGGACTAGAAAAATTTATAGTTTATCTTGATAGTAAAGAATATAAATGTAGTGGCGGAGAACTAAAAACATTTGGATTTATTCAAGCAATAATAGCCAAACCAAATATTTTAATTCTCGATGAAAGCCTTAATGAATTAGACAGTCTTTCGGTCTTTAAAACTTTAGAAGCAATGAATGATAGTTCAAATGAGACCACCGTTATACTTGTTACTCATAATGCTCTAAATCAAAATTTTAAGCAATTTTTTCATAAAGAAATACACTTTGAAAATGCCACAGTCATAAAAAGAGATATAGCAGAAACCCCTCTAACTCTAGAGATAGAGCATTATATTAACTCTAAAACTCAAGCTGAATTAACTTTTTGCGAAGAAGGAATTTATAGCCCATTATATGGTGTCTGCCTAGCAGATGAATAAAGAGTTTTAATTACAATAAAATAACTTTACCGTTATCGTTCAGAAATAGTTAATAAAGTTAATATTTCTTAATATTTTTCTTGTAAAGTACAGAAAATCGTTTATTGTTTCTAACGATAGAAGCGCTCCAGTAACTTACAGGTATAAAAATGACTGAAGAAATAAATGATCTACAATCAACTGTTCAACCAATGAGTTGGGCACCATATACCAATATAGCCTCATATACCATAAGCGGGACAATATGCGGCGGACCTATTGGAGGATTGATAGGACTTACTACAGGCTTAATTGAGGACTTACTAACCCATCCTCCCAAAAGTTGGGCTCCATATTTTAGTATAGCTCTAAGCACAGCGGCCGGAACAATAATTGGAGGACCTGTTGGAGGGTTAATAGGACTGAACACAGGGTTAATGGATGAATTTTTAATCACTCATCAATATACAACCAAGCATTATACTAGCATGACTGCATTTCATTCAGTTATGACTTTTGGACCATGGGCAGCAAGATTAGCAAATATTTTTCCTCCTACTTACAAATTACCGATTCAAGCAGCATCCTATGCTCTATCTATTGCCTATAGCTATTATACTGATGATTTTATGAATTCTCATAATAAGATAGAACTTCCTTTAGAATCGTTTTTAACTGTTAATAAGCTTTTTAACGAAAAAGATGTTTCCCCCAAACAAAAAGCAACTAAAATTTACAATCAATTTTTTGAAAATCCTATCGATGCTCTAGTTACTATAAAAGAAAACGCATTAGAGATCTATAGCAATGAATTTTTATCTAATTTTATTACTACTACGGCTTTTACTATGGGACGAGTAGTAATTAACAAGATATTTATATATTCTTTAGCTAGTTATAGTAACAGTATGTTTGTTACTGAATTATTTAAAAATCATAACAATCCATTTGCTAATCCATTAAGCATTTTGCAATTTATAGCGGTATCAACTACAGTAATCAGCTCTTTTATGCTACAAAATAATATTAATAGATATATTGGTACAAGACTAGACGATTTGTCCTGGGAACATAGCAAAATGATGATAGAAAAAACTACTAGCCTTCTGCTTGAGAAAGATAATGTTAGAAAAGTTTTAAGCACGGATAAAACAAAAGGACAGCAAATAATTAAAAATTTTGGAGATGATTTAGAGACTTTATCAGATGGAGCTAAAAAACTTCAACCAGTTGTAATAAATGCAATTGAATCATTAATCGATCTACGTAGTTTATTAATTTTTGCACCAGATATTTTACTTCCATATACACTTCTAACATTAATCCTAAAGCAACAAACTACTAATAGTAATACAGCGCGTTTAAAGGAAATTCACGCAGGAGTAAATAGAATTGATACAGAGGCTGGAAATGTCGTCAGTGATATAACAGACAAAGCTGAACAAATC
>CANDYO010000047.1 GCA_947424995.1 Rickettsiales bacterium
CAATTAGATTATTGCATAATGTTTGTAAATTAGAAGAGCCGCTATTTAATCAGGAAAATTTTTTAAATTATGATTAATCATGTAGATCTAGCTTATATCTGGAAAAAAGGACAAGCCTTACTAGGAACAAAATATGCTATTTTGGGTGGAGCTATGTCTTGGGTATCTGAGCATAATTTAGTTGCAGCAATCTCTAATGCTGGTGGTTTTGGGGTGTTAGCTTGTGGATCTATGAATGCAGCTCAGCTTACTAAAGAAATTCAGGCAACGAAAGCCCTTACCTCTCAGCCATTTGGAGTTAATTTAATTACTCTTCATCCAGAGCTTGATCAATTAATTGAAGCTTGCAAAGAAAATGAAATCACTCATGTGGTGCTGGCCGGAGGCTTACCAAAATCTTATATGATTGATGCTTTAAAGCAAAGTAATATTAAAGTTATTGCTTTCGCGCCAGCTTTGATTATTGCTAAAAAGCTAATTAAAATGGGCGTAGATGGTATTGTAATTGAAGGTATGGAAGCTGGAGGACATATTGGTCCAGTATCTACTTTAGTATTAGCTCAAGAAATTTTACCTAGCTTAAAAGATGAAATACCCATTTTTGTAGCTGGAGGGATTGGTAGAGGAGAGGCAATAGCACAGTTTTTAAAGATGGGTGCGGCTGGTTGTCAACTCGGAACTAGATTCGTTTGCGCTAATGAATCTATTGCACATGAGAATTTTAAAAATATTTTTCTTAAGGCTCAGGCTAGAGATACGGTTGTATCTGCCCAATTAGATATCAATTTTCCGGTTATTCCAGTAAGGGCTCTTGCTAATAAAGCCACTTATGAATTTATTAAAGTGCAACAACAAGCAATTGATGAATATAATAGTGGTAAACTCACAAAAGAAGAGTCACAGCTAATGATTGAGAAATATTGGGCTGGAGCGTTAAGAAGAGCGGTAATTGATGGTGATGTTGAATTTGGTTCAGTGATGGCTGGTCAAAGTGTTGGGATGGTATCAACTAAGCAATCAGTAGCAGAAATAATCAGTGAATTAGTTGAGCAAGTATATACGGCTTATATATAGAAGATTGTTGGGTGGCGTAATTTTGTAACGAGTTTAGCGCCATCTTAGGTCAAGCCGCTTTAGCGGCGCGTACCTAAGGATCTCAGGAGTTTTTTTCTCACGAGATCTCCGATCTCGGACTTCGTCCTCGCCCAAGATGACGCAGGAATTGGTATAAATACTTAACCCCCAAAAAGCAGTAAAATTAAATGGAAATAGAGGCGCATGATAATTTTAAAGGCATAATGTTTATGTTGTTGCATGCCTTAGCCACTGCTGCTTTGTTTGGCTTAGTAAAAATCCTTACTAAAGATATCAGCTCTAATCATGTGGTGTTTTTCTATAAATTTATTCTATTACTAATAATATTACCTTGGGTGTTAAAAAATGGTTGCAGTTATTTAGTCACTAAGAGGTTTAAGACTTATGTATTAGGAAGTATATTTGGTACTTCAGCAACTTTATGCCTGATGCATGGAATCAAGTATGTGCCATTAGCAAATGCTACAGCTCTAGGCTATATGGAAAAAATATTATTAGTTATAATCGGGGTGGTTTATTTTAAAGAAAAAATAAATAATAGTAAATTAATCGCTATAGTTTTAAGCATCGTAGGTGCAATAATAGTTATTTTTCCTCAGTTAATACATGTGAATAGTACTCAAGAATTTAATCGATATTATTATTTTATTTTTGCTTCTATCATACTATGGGTATCTTATTGCCTAACGGTGAAATCTTTAGGCAATACTGAAAATGTTAAAACTCAAACTTTTTACACTATATTTTTATCTACATTATTAGCGATGCCGATTGCTTTTATAAATTGGCAACCAATAGTATTTATGGATATAAACATAGTTTATCCACAAAATATTATCAGCTTAGAATCAATAGGGTTAGAGTTACATCATTTACCGATGATATTTTTAATTTCGATTTGTTATTTAATTTTATCGATTTCGATATTTAAATCTTTCCAATGCGGAGAATTATCAGTAGTCACTCCATTTGGTTATGCTAAAATTATTTTTGCAGGGTTAATCGGCGCAATCTTGTTTAAGGAATATCCACCAATGACTAATTATATCGGTTATATTCTAATTGCTTTATCCTCTTGGTATTTATTTCGCGCTACGGTTAGGAAAATGCCTTCTGAGTGAATTGGTTATCTACTTGCCAAAGGATAATAAATGATTATGATGAGGATTTTAAGGGTGTGGTGATATTTGAGCTATGCGTTATTCCTGGCAAGCTACTTGAAAAGCAGCGTGACCGGGAATATCAGGAGTTTATATTCTCATGAGATCCCCGATCTTCAGCGCTTTTCAAGCGCTTTCGTCAGGGATGACGCGGGGGCCATGGCACCCCAGGGGGACGACCTCGTTTAGCTAGACATTGAAACAAAAAACTAATTATTTTAATAATAGAGGATTTTATGGAAACTATACAAGAATTTGAAGCAGCAGAAGCCATTTTACACGGACATTTTATTTTAAGCTCTGGTTTGCATAGTGAAACATATCTACAATGTGCAAAAGTTTTAATGGATCCAAAAAGAGCAGAGCGTTTATGTAAAAAATTAGCTGATAAAATATTGGCTCAGTTGCCAGAAGCTAATTTCGATATGGTTGTTTCACCAGCCATGGGAGGAATTTTGGTAGGCTATGAAGTTGCTCGTCAATTAAATTTGCCAAGTGTTTTTTGTGAAAGAGAAAATGGAATATTCACTCTTAGACGAGGATTTACTTTTCCTCAAAATGCTAGAATATTGGTTATTGAGGATGTTTTGACTACTGGTAAATCATCTAGAGAAGCTTTTGTTTGTATAGAAAAATTTGGTGGAAAAGTGGTGGCCGAAGCCTGTTTAGTAGATCGTAGTAATGGTCAAGCTGATTTAGGTGTGCCATTAATTTCATTGTTACAATTAAATGTACAAACTTTTAACGAAGATAATGTGCCAGAACATTTGAAAAAAATTCCTGCTGTAAAACCAGGTAGTAGACATTTATTAGCCCTTTAAATTGTAACTTAGTAAAATGTATACCTTATTAGATAATAGAAGCGTATTAAGAATAAGCGGTGAAGATAGATTTAAGTTTTTGCAAGGCTTGCTTAGCAATGATATAAATAAACTTAAATCTGATGATCCACTTTATGCCTGTATGTTAACCCCTCAAGGTAAATATTTTGCTGATTTTTTTTTAATCGCAGAGCAAGATAATATTTTACTTGATGTGCCAGTTTCTCTAAAAGATGCAATCATTAAAAAACTTAATATGTATAAATTAAGGAGCGCAGTTAGTATAACTGAATGTCCTGAATATCAGGTGATTAGCTTCATCAATGAAGATGAGCTTAATTGCGATAATAGCCTTATTTTCATTGATCCAAGAATGCTTAAGCTTGGTAAACGTGGATTTATTCTTAGAAGTCATTTAAATGAAATTACCAATAAGCTAGAGTATGATAAAAATGCTTATGATTTATCTAGAATTGCTAATTTTGTAGCAGAAGGTGAAAAAGATTTAGTATCAGAGCAATCTTTCTTGCTAGAATATGGGTTAGATGAGCTTAATGCTATTGACTATAAGAAAGGCTGTTATGTTGGTCAGGAGTTAGTAGCTAGAACGCATTATCGAGGGGTAGTGCGCAAGCAGATAGTTCAGGTTGAATCGGAACGAACACTACCAGAGCTTTCAACGATGATTTATGCAGGTAAGCAGAAGCTTGGGGTTATTTGTTCAAGTGTTGGTAATAGGGGGCTTGCCTTAATACGCACTGAAGATGTAATTAATTTGGACCCTCAAGTAGTGATTACTGCTAATGGACAAGAAATAAAGTTAAAGTTTAAGGAGAAAGCAGATGAATAAATTGGTTCTATTGTTGTTATTGGTAATGGCTAATATTGCGTATGCTGATCCAAATGATAGTGATGATTATGTAGCTAACTTAGAGCAACGAGTTAATGAGCTAACTGATAAGTTGGAACAATTGGTTCATCAAAATGATGTATTGCAAAAGAAATTTGATAGCTTAGCTAAGGATGTAGATTTTAGAATGAGTGAGCTTGAAAATAAAAAGCGCTCAGCAGCTCCAGTGGCTATAGAAAATGATCAAGAACCAGCTAAAGAAGCGGAAAAAGTAGTTGCTAAAGAAGAGTCAGTTAAATCGGGTGATCCAAAATTGGCTAAAGAACAATTTGAGCATGCCTATACTTTACTGAAAGAGCAAAGATATGAGGAGGCTGAAGTAGCGCTAAATGAGTTTTTAAAAGCTTATCCTAAAAGTGAATATAGCGGTAATGCTTATTATTGGTTAGGTGAAAGCTTTATGCTTCGCAAAAGATATAATAAAGCTGCAGTTAATTACTTAAGTTCAGTAAGCAAATTTCCTAAAAGTAGCAAGGCAGATTTAAGTATGCTTAAGCTTTCTATAGCTCTAAATAAATTAGGAAAAACTAAAGAAGCTTGCACGATATTAGCGAAATTAAAGGCCAAAAAGGATAAATTAAATCCAGCAGCTACTAAGTTATTAGAGAAAGAATTAGCTAAGAGCAGTTGTAAGTAAAGGGTGATTATTAGAGATGCGCGTCATCCCTGACGAAAGTGCTCTAAGAGCGCTTGAGATCGGGGATTTTTGCGGGACGTAAACTCCGGAGACCCCCGGTAATGCTATGTTTTCAGCATAGCTTGCCAGGGATAACGAGTAACTTTTTATTGCTAATTTTTTGCAACCAAAAATTTATTATTAAAAGGAGAAAGATTATGACAAAAACTAAAGATTATAATCCAAGTACGGATCCTGATATGGTAAGAGTCCGTATATATAGTGGTGATAGTTTTAGCAGTGAAGATGCACGTATACTAGCTGATGCAAAATCTAGATTATCTCAAACCAAAGAAGAAGATATAAGTGACTTAGTTGATTCACAATCAAGAATATCTCAATCGTATGATAGTATGAGGAACTTGAATGAGGATGGTGAAGATACACAAAAAAGACACAGTGCAAATAATAATAAATGGACCAAACAAATTGTTAAAGAACAAGAGCAAAAAAAGAAAAGCAGTTGCTGTATTATTTTATAAAGCAGACAGATTGTTGGATGGGATTTGATTTTTGTTTCTTGATATAGACAAACGAAGCTGTCATCCTTGAACTGCACTTCGTTTGCCAAGGGTGACAGCCTTGCTTAGACTAGATGTAATGCTTTTATCTAATTAATAATGAGCAAATATTATGAATGATTTTAATCTTACTACTCGCTTGAGAAGACTTAGATATAACCCAGTGGTGCGTGATTTAATTCGTGAGACGCAATTAACTATCGATGACTTAGTGGCGGCGATTTTCGTAAAATATGGTCATAATCAAAAAGTTGCTATAACTTCAATGCCAGGTTTTTTTCAATATAGCGTCGACCTTCTAGAGGAAGAAGTACAAGAAATTATGAGGCTTGGGATTAAAGCGGTAATTATTTTTGGTATTCCTGAAAATAAAGATCATTTAGGTAGCGATTCATATAATGATAATGGTATTGCTCAGCAAGCGATTAGAAAGATTAAAGCTATAGCTCCAGATTTATTAGTTATTTCTGATATTTGCTTTTGTCAATATACTGAGCAAGGACATTGTGGAGTTATCCATGAGCATAATAATGTTATCAGTGTTGAAAATGATCAAAGCTTAGCGCTACTTGCCAAGCAAGCTATTAGTCATGCTAAAGCTGGTGCTGATATTCTAGCTCCATCTGGAATGCTTGATGGGATGGTAAAGACAATCCGCCAAGCTCTAGACAAGCAAGGTTTTTACCAGGTGCCTATTTTAAGTTATGCAGTGAAATATAGATCAGCGATGTATGGGCCATTTGGCGCTGCTGCTGGTGGTTCTGCTAAAGTTGGAGATCGCCTAAGCTATCAAATGGATCCTGCTAACAGTAATGAAGCCTTGCGCGAGGCAATGCTTGATATTGAAGAAGGTGCGGATATGCTGATGGTTAAACCGGCTCATACCTATTTGGATATAATCTATAAAATTAAACAAGCCTATCCTTTTATCCCTCTTGCAGCTTACCACCCCAGCGGTGAATATATGTTACTAAAGGCTGCAATTGCTGCCAAAGCTATTGAAGAAAAACGTAGTGTCTTCGAAGTGGTGATGTCAATTAAAAGAGCAGGTGCTGATTTCATTATTACCTATTTTGCTAAAGATATCGCCAGATGGATTAAAGAAGGTTATATCTGGGGCGAATGATTCTCATATTAAGATAATTTTAATCTATTTTAACTAGACTCTCTAGTATTGAAACTACATTAGTTAGAGAGGTAAATTATGGCGAAGGTAAAGAATTATTATGAGATATTAGGTGTTAACACATTTGCTGCAGGTTCTGTAATAAATAAAGCTTATAGCAAGCTAGCAAAGGAAGGAAAAGCTACAGGGGAAGTTTCTCAGGCCTGGGATACTTTAACTGATCCAACAAAAAAAGAAAAATATGACAATCTTCCAATTGTAGTAAATGGAAAGCAAACCAGTATTAATCAAGAGAGAATAGATCTAAAAATTTCAGAACAATACCAAAATCATCCAGGAGTAGAAAAAGCGGCTAGTAGTTTACGGAAAGTTAGATCAACTAGTGGTGATTCTCTCGGTTCAACAGAAAGTGAAGGATCTACCATATCAAATAGCAGCGTTTCGTCATTTGAAAGCATCTTATCTAGTAATGACGGTAAAGAAATAAGGTCAACTCTAAGAAAACATGAGGTTGCTCATGTGGCAGCTCTAAAAACAGAAGAGCCTGTAGTAGTAACTTCAGTAAGAGATAGAGCAAATGCTCTTAATAAGATCGGCAGTAAACCGGTAATAAACAGATAATAGTTTGTTTTATGGGGCGAGTGACCGAATTTGAATCGGCGACCCCTAGAATCACAATCTAGTGCTCTAACCAACTGAGCTACACCCGCCATAAGGTAGAACTTAAAATATATCGATAATTGCTAAGCTGTCAACTTCAAAAATTGATAGAGTAAGTATAATTGTTTGAAAACCGGATTAAAGTTTAGTTTATCGCTTAATATGTTATAACCACTGCGTTTTAACAATTTGATATAATATAGATTTAAATAATATAATAGATCAAGAACGGCGCTTGATTTGCGAAATAAAGAACGGTCTACTTTACTCAAAAGTAATTGTGCTTCATTGACAATTATTTTAGTGATAATTCTAGAATCGTCATCGCCTAGTTTAAAGTTTTTTGGCAATAAATCAGTTGGAAATAGTAGTGGTTTATGGGTTTGAGGAAGATATTTTATCGAGCGCAAAATACCAATTAAGCTCCAAGCAGTACCGATATTTTTATATTGTTCAAGATTTTTCTGATCAATTACATAAGCGCAAATCTTGAGTAAATTTCCGCCAGTTTTTTCAGCGAACTGAATTAATTCAAGAGTAGTAGAGGGAGGTTGCTGATAAAGCTCAATCATTCTGGCTTGCAATAAATTGCTAAATAATTCGCGCGGAATTTTATGTTCGGTAATAATTTTCTCTAAAGCAATAATTAATGAATGTTGGCGAACCTTCCCCTGATATAAATCGTCAATAGCATCTTGCCACCAAGTGATTCTGATCAGCGCTGGCGATAAATCAGAAGTCTGTTCTGAAATCAATGATATTTCACTATTGAAGGCTAAAATAGTTAGCAAATCATTGCGATTTTCCTCTTTAGCGAATAAACAGCAAAGATAGCGATCATGATCATATTTCTTTACTTGCAAAGCTTGATGTTGTAAATTCATAATTTATCCTATTGATTTATTATACCAAGTTTCGTTGCTGAAGTAAGCACCTAGCGCGTTATCCCTTCGGCACCTTCGGTGCCTACGTCAGGGATGACGCGAAAAATGGCATCATAATCAATCTTAACCTTATCTATGGAGTTTTACCATGAGTAATATTTGTTCACTTGCTAATCAAATAAAATTTCCTTTTGTGCTTCCAGCATTACCATATGTTGAGACAGCTTTAGAGCCATATATGAGCGCTGAAACTTTTAGCTATCATTACGAAAAGCATCATAATGCCTACGTTATGAACTTAAATAAATTAATAGAAGGAACAGATTTAGCAACTAAATCTTTAGAAGAGATTATTGGCTTAAGCTATAATGACCCTAGTAAAGTTGGGATATTTAATAACGCTGCCCAAGTGTGGAATCATAGCTTTTTTTGGCATTCAATGAAAGAAAATGGTGGTGATGTACCATATGGTGATATTGCTGCTAAAATTGAAACTGATTTTGGTAGTTATGAGAATTTTGCTACTCAATTTAAAAATGCTGCATTAACTCAATTCGGTAGCGGTTGGGCATGGCTCGTTTTAAACGAACAAGGTAAATTAGAAATAATGAAAACTGCTAATGCAGATTTGCCAATGGTTCATAATAAAACAGCTCTTCTAACTCTTGATGTGTGGGAACATGCTTATTATTTAGATTTTCAAAATTTAAGACCAAATTATACCGATAACTTCCTCAAGAATTTAGTCAACTGGGATTTTGTTAATGCTATGCTTAGTGGTGCTCACAAATAGATGATTATTGGAATTGGTAGTGATATTATAGCGATTGCTAGAATTAAAGGGTTGCTTATACGAAATAAGCAGCCTTTTTTACAAAAAATTTTTAACCAAGCTGAAATTTTGATGCTTGATAGCATAACCAATTCTGCAAGACTTGCCGGTTATATTGCCAATCGCTTTGCTGCTAAAGAAGCTTTCGCTAAAGCGCTTGGTACTGGCATTGGTCAGCATGTTTCATTTAAAGATATTTCTATTTTAAAAAATACGCAAGGTAAGCCATACTTCGAATTTAGTCAGAGTTTAAAAATGTTTTTGCAGCAAAATTATGGCGAAGAGATTAAGGTTCATCTAAGCATGTCTGACGAAACTGAATATGCTCAGGCCTTTGTGGTTATTGAGAAGTAGTAATAAAGGGTAATTTGTCTAAGTTGGAAATGAACCTTTACAATTGCGACTGTTATATAGCCCAAAAAATAAAAGCGCACGAGGCCGTCACCCTTGGCCGAAGGCCGAGGGTCCAGTTAAATTCTCTTATACGGCCTTTAGTAATTGAAGGTTTTTAAAAGATTTAAACTGGATCCTTGCTGCTCGCTTTTATCGAGCAGCAAGGATGACGGCATTGCTTAGTTGGATAGTTTTTGCTGGAGCTAACTTCCTCGGAGACTAATTGTCACTCCTCCTGTTTTTACAAGCCACTTCCTTGAAAAACTGCTAGTAATTCTCCATATCAACTGATATATTAATAGCAATTTTAAAAACCATAGGGAAAGATTTAATTATATGTTTAATATAGGGCGTAATTTATTATTTTGGCTAGTTATAATCATGTCATTGGTTATGTTATATAACTTATTTGGTGATAGTAACATAGCGAACAATGGTTATACTAAAATAGCTTTCTCAGAATTTCTCAATAAAATTGATGAAGGTACTGTTCGTGATGTAACCTTACAAGGTAATAATGTTGAAGGACACTTCAATGATGGTAATAAATTTGCTACCTACATGCCTAATTATCCTGATCTAGTTGAACGATTAAAGCAAAATGGTGTACGGATTGATGCTATGCCGCTTGATTCAAAAATGAATTCTCTAATGGGTATCTTGATTTCTTGGTTTCCTTTATTATTGCTGGTGGGAGTATGGGTTTATTTCATGCGTAATATGCAAGGTGGTGGAAAAGCCATGGGCTTTGGTAAATCTCGGGCAAAAATGCTAACTGAAAAAAATATTAAAGTAACTTTCAAGGATGTAGCAGGAGTTGATGAAGCAAAAGAAGAATTAGCAGAAATTGTTGATTTTCTAAAAACGCCTAAGAAATTTGAAGCAGTTGGTGGTAAAATTCCTACCGGATGTTTGCTTATTGGTTCTCCTGGTACTGGTAAAACTTTGCTAGCTAGAGCTATTGCTGGAGAAGCAGGTGTGCCTTTCTTCGCGATCTCGGGTTCTGATTTCGTTGAAATGTTCGTTGGTGTTGGTGCTAGCCGGGTTCGTGATATGTTTGAGCAAGCTAAAAAATCTGCGCCATGTATAATTTTTATTGATGAAATAGATGCAGTAGGTAGAAACCGTGGCATAGGACTTGGTGGTGGTAATGATGAAAGAGAGCAAACCTTGAATCAGCTGCTAGTAGAAATGGATGGTTTTGAAACTAATGAAGGTATTATTGTTATTGCGGCGACTAATAGGCCAGATGTGCTTGATCCTGCTTTATTGCGCCCTGGAAGGTTCGATCGTCAGATAACTGTTTCGGTACCAGATCTATTGGGTAGAGAAGCAGTTTTAAAGGTTCATGCTAAAAAGGTAAAATTAGGTCCAGACGTTGATTTGCAAGTAATAGCTAGAGGTACTCCAGGTTTTTCAGGAGCAGATTTAGCGAACTTAATCAACGAAGCTGCGTTGCTTACAGCTCGTCGTGATAAAAGAGTTGTTACCATGTCAGAGTTTGATGAAGCTAAGGATAAAATTCTGATGGGAGCTGAAAAGAAATCTCTCCAAATGACTAAGGAAGAAAAAGAACTGACTGCTTATCATGAAAGCGGCCATGCGATTGTTGCTTTTTATCAACCAGTTTCTGATCCTATTCATAAAGCAACTATCTTGCCAAGAGGTAGAGCTTTAGGGATGGTACAGCATTTACCAGAAAGAGATCAAGTTTCAATTACTTTTGCCAAGCTTAAAGCTAAAATTGCTACTTATATGGGTGGAAGAGTAGCTGAGGAAATTATTTTTGGAGTGGAAAAAGTTACTAGTGGCGCTTCGAGCGATATCAAAGGAGCAACTAGAATAGCTAATGCTATGGTTACTGAGATGGGGATGAGTGATAAAATTGGTCCAGTTGCTCATGCTGAGCAAAATGACCAATATTTAGGATCGCAAAACCGGGCTTCGCCTAGATCTAATGATACATCTAACCTTATCGATAATGAAATTAAGCGATTAATTGAAGATGGTTATGACCATGCTAAAGCAATTTTAGAAGAACATCTTGATAAATTACATAATCTTGCTAAGGCTTTACTCGAATATGAAACTTTAACTGGTGAAGAAATCAAAGATTTACTAGAAGGAAGAGGTATTCACCGCTTAAAGCCTAATGCTGAGTTCAAGATTAGAAAATCTTCACTACCTAAAACCAAAATATTGGAAGAAGGATTAGAAGGTGGTGTTGCTTGAGGGGAAGAATATACAAAAACTACGTCATCTCTGACGAAGAAAAACTAGGCAAAGCCTAGTTTTGATGAGATCGGGGATCTCATGAGTTTATATCCGTATGAGATCCCCGATCTCAAACGCTTTTCAAGCGTTTTCATCAGGGATGACGCTATGAGTCAAAAAATTAACCATACATCCACAACACAATGAGAAATTTATGAAAACTAAAAGAACAGCCATCACTCCAACTAGAGAGCAGGATTATCCGCAATGGTATCAAGAAGTTATTAAAGCTGCAGATTTAGCAGAAAATTCTGTAGTACGTGGTTGCATGATAATTAAGCCATGGGGATACGCAATATGGGAATATATTCAACAAGAATTAGATAAGCAAATTAAAGCTACAGGTCATCAAAATTTTTATTTTCCGATGTTTGTCCCTTTAAGTTTTTTAGCAAAAGAGGCTGAACATGTAGAAGGATTTGCTAAAGAATGCGCGGTAGTTACTCACCACCGATTAGAAAAAGATGATGAGAAAGGCTTGATTCCAGCAGGTAAGTTAGAGGAGCCTCTGGTGATTAGGCCAACTTCTGAAGCGATCATAGGAGAAGCTTATTCAAGATGGATTAATTCATATCGTGATTTGCCTTTATTGGGCAATCAATGGGCTAACGTAGTGCGCTGGGAAATGCGTCCGCGAATATTTTTGCGTACCACTGAATTTCTTTGGCAAGAAGGCCATACTGCTCACGCAGAAAAGGAAGAAGCCATTGAAGAAGCAGAAAAAATGCTGGAAGTATATCGAAAATTATCCGAAGAATGGTTGGCTATACCAGTGGTTTTAGGTGAAAAAACTGCCAATGAAAAATTCCCAGGTGCTGATGTTACTTATTGTCTTGAAGCGATGATGCAGGATAAAAAAGCTCTCCAAGCTGGAACTTCTCACTTTTTGGGTCAAAATTTTGCTAAGGCTTTTAATATTAAATATCTTTCTAAAGCTGGTGTGGAAGAACATGCTTGGACTACTTCATGGGGGGTTACCACTAGATTAATCGGTGGATTAATAATGACTCATAGTGATGATGATGGATTAGTGCTGCCACCTAAAATAGCGCCAATTCAAATAGTGATTATACCTTTGGTGCATAAAGCTGAAGATGAGCAAAAAATTGTCGATTATTGTAAAGATTTAAAAGATAAGTTGATAAGCTTAACATACAATAATACCAATATTAGAGTTGAGTTAGACTTGAAAGAAAAAAGTCATGGTGAAAAAATTTGGGGTTGGGTTAAAAAGGGAGTGCCGATTAGACTTGAAATTGGTCAAAAAGAAATAGCTAACCAAGCAGTATTTATGGGACGAAGAGATTTGGCTGCTAATGAAAAAACTTCACTTAATGCTGATGAATTTATAGCCCAAGCGAACAAAATATTAACTGAAATTCAAGCTAATTTATTTAATCGAGCTGAAAAGTTTCAACAAGAAAATAGCTTTACGGCAAATTCACGAGAAGAATTTTATCAATTCTTCAACAAAGAGTCTGAGCAACCTGGCTTTGTTATGGCTTATTGGGCAGGGGACGATAAAACAGAAGAGCAGCTTAAGCAAGAGCTAAAAGTTACAGCTAGATGTATTCCACTTAAATTTAAAGTAAATTTAGGTAAATGCATTTTTACGGAGAGTGATAATGCTCCTTTAACTTTATTTGCACGAGCATATTAATATGAGCCGTAAATTTTTTGGTACTGATGGAGTAAGAGGAACTGCTAATAAAGGAGTGATGACTGCTGATACTGCTTTAAAATTAGGCATGGCAGCTGGCACTTTATTTACCCGTGGAAATCATCGTCATCGAGTTATCATCGGTAAAGATACTAGACTTTCTGGCTATCTTTTTGAAACCGCAATAACTTCAGGTTTTCTTGCTGCTGGAATGGATGTGTTTTTAGTCGGTCCAATGCCAACTCCTGCCATCGCTATGTTAGTTAAATCGATGCGAGCAGATTTAGGGGTGATGATTTCAGCTTCGCATAATCCTTATTATGATAATGGTCTTAAGTTATTTGGCCCAGATGGTTATAAATTATCTGATCAAACAGAGAAAGAGATCGAGCAAATTATGGCTGATGCTGGTGCGATTAAACTCGCTGAACCTGATAATATTGGTAGAGCTACTAGAATTGATGATGCTGCAGGACGTTATATTGAGTTTATCAAAAATAGTTTTCCACGCGGAAGAAATTTAGAAGGCTTTAAAATTGTAGTGGATTGCGCTAATGGAGCTGCTTATCACTTGGGTGGTAAAATATTTTGGGAACTCGGTGCTGAAGTAATCGAGATTGGCGTTAAGCCGAATGGGATTAATATCAATCTAGATTGTGGTTCTAACCACTTAGAAAAATTATCAGCTACGGTTATTAAAAATAAAGCCCATCTAGGTATTGCTTTAGATGGAGATGCAGACCGAATTTTAATGGTCGATGAATTGGGCCAAACTGTTGATGGAGATCGTATTTTAGCATTGATTGCTTGCTATTTAAAGAGGCAAAATAAGCTAAAATCTAATACTATTGTAGCCACTTTAATGTCTAATTTAGCTTTTGAGAGATA
>CANDYO010000048.1 GCA_947424995.1 Rickettsiales bacterium
TCAGCCATGGTATGGACCCCTATATTAAATTGAACAAAGCAAACCACGTGTTTGTTTTCTTGTGGTTCACTAGTATTATATAATACTATACAAAACCGTTGATAAGTTTTTATCAAAGGCGTCCATACCATCATCCTTGTATGTGCTCATCTTTTCGGTTACAAGGTTAGCAATAAATAAGTTACGCGTCATCCCTGGCAAGCCGCGAAGCGGCGCGACCGGAGATCTCAGGAGTTTCGTTACTCATGAGATCCCCGATCTCGTAAAACCAGGCAAAGCCTAGTTTTACTTCGTCAGAGATGACGCCGAATCCGTAACCGAGTGAGTGAACTTTTACAATCCTTGCATGCTTTAAAGTCTTGGTTATAGCCTGTGCAATGGTATTTATAATAAATTACTATAACTCATAGCCGTCTGCTCTACCCTTATTAATGACCTCTTTTCTCTTAGTTTCTAATCTATGCCTAGCGCTATGTTTTGTTATCTTAGCTTTAGGTGTATCTACTGATTTAGATCTTGGTTTTACGTTAACAACGTTATTTCCTTTCAGTTGCTTCTCTATATTTTGCTCTTCTGCTAATGCTTGTTGTCGTTGAAATTTTTCGAACTCTGTTTGAGGAATGCCTGCGCTGCCAAACCATCCGCCGCTTAAGCCTCTGGCTGCATATCTACCTATGTCTGCCATCCCAAAATTTCTTCTATCTGTATGCATATTGGCGCAGCCTTCAATAAATGGAATGATTGGTATTGCATAGGATATCGCTGTAAAAAAAGAATTAGCTGCAAGAGATCTTGATTGTTGGCTCAAGTTTTGCAAAGTTTCTTGCCCATAGCCTTTAGGGAGGATTAGTCCAGCTCCTAGTTCAGCAATTTTAGTAATCGCGCTGAATCCTAAGCTAAGTGTAGTTAAAGTAGTTGCTCCAATGATAACATAAGGTGCAGCAATAGTAGATAGGACGCATTTATAAAAGCCTTCCCACCATGAGGCTGATTTCTCTTGTTCTTCTGCTTCTACTGCATTCATTGGTTTTACCATTATTATTTATCTTTTTTAAAATTTAGGTCTTTTGTAAGTGGCGTTACAACATATATTTTTTTATCCCCTCTCGCTCAAAAGTTGAGCTGCTGAAGATTTTGAAATGGTTGATTTTTTATTTCCTCCTATAGCCATGCCGCCGCCTTGTTGTTTCTGCTTTGTTGTCGCGGTTTGAGGTGTAGATGCTGCTACTAATGGCTCAGATCCCATTTGCAGTGTTCCTTTTGGCTTTGCTATAGTTATTGCTTTTTCTGCCTGTTCTGCCTTAACAACACTACTAGTTTCCACTCCTGTTGCTGGATTATGTAATGTTTGTTTACCTGTTGCTATAGTAACCATTTCAAAGCCTTCGCCGGTTTTTGCTGGAATGGGTGGGAGTACACAAGTAGCTAATTTTCCTGGAGCAATTTCAGTAGGTTTACCATCCGCGCCTATAGTATAGGTGACTTGATATTCTGGCTTACCTTTATTAGCTGGGTTAGGATCATCGTAAACAATAGTTGTGATTTTAGTTTTAGGGTCAGTCTCTTGGTGAGCTACGGTGAATTTTTTTGCTTCTGGTACTTTTTCTAAACTTTTAGTATATGCTTTTTGTGCTTCAGTATAATTAGGAGCTTTTTTCATTTCATCTATAGCAATATCAAGTGCTGGAGGAGATTGTTCTTTTTTAGTCGAGGTGCTTTGTATTGAAGCCTGGTTTCTTCCAGCCGATGTACTTTGTCCAGAAGGTTGAGATTGTGAGCGTTGCTGCATTTCAACGCCTTGTTGTTGTTTCCGTTTTTCCTCTTCTGCTAAAGTTTGTGCGGATTGTTCTTCTCGCATTTTTTGTACGTCAGTTTGAGCGGTTATACCACTTATTTTCCTGGCTGCCCATCTGGCCATAGGCATGACTCCTACGTCTCGGCTACCTCCAAAATAATTATATGGAGCTTCGAGAAGAAAAAGTGGTGCTAAAGCTCCTGCAATTACAGCTTTAGTTCCCCAGGAGCTTAATTTTTGACTAGATTCTTTACAAAATTTACCATATTTTTCAGGAAGGATTTTTTCACCTATTTTAGCTGCGAAAGCGCCGGTTAATGCAATTACACCAAATCCAGCGGTTACAAGAGATGCTCCACCATAGGTAAGCACATTAGCTACAATAAAGCCAGTTTTCCACTTGCCTTCATTCTCTGCTGCTTTTTTTTCTCTTTGTTGGAATTCTGCCTCGCTTATTATCGGTACTACCATTTGCTACATTCCTTTTAATAATTAATGTCTTTCTTTACTAGTAAATGTTATAGCATCAGTTACCCGCTCTACCATTGACTTTCTTTTAGTAGGGCTTTCTTTAACTTTTTTATCAACTGATACTACGACTTCTTTTTCTATTTTTGGAGATGCTACTTCTTTTTTAACTGGAGCCTCTACAACAATGACAGCTTCTTGTTCTACAGTTTTGCTTTTGCCTTGAATTGCTTTACCTATTTCTTTGGAAACCCAATCGGCTGATGGAATTATTCCCATACTATCTTTGCCGGTTAGGATATTACCAGCTCCTTCAACCATTAAAGTGAAACCTACATACAATGGATAGTGAATGGCTACTCCTGCTATAATTAATTTAGCACCATATTCTCCTAAATATTTACTAGCTTGATTAGCAAAGCTTTTAGTAAAACTACCTTCTTTATTGGCGTTATCAATTGCTTTGGTTGCAAATGATGTGCCGATTAAAACTCCACCGGCTATAAAAGCTGCCATAGAGGCTGTAGTAGTGAGAGCAGAATAAATAAACATAAAGGGAGTTACAAGAATTGAGACGGCAGCGCCACCTAGCATTTTATATGCACCTTTAGTTTGAACAGCGGCAGCTTTTTCTTCTTCAGTCATTGTCATTAAAATTACTCCTATATAATTAATCTCGACTTGAATAAATAATAAAGCGAAAGAATTAAGAAATGATTAATGTGGAGAGTTATTGTGCATTTACTGTGTCATCCATGATGAAGACATAAGCTTTTAATCGGGGATATCAGGAGTTTATTATCTCACAAGATCCCCGATCTCGCAAACTAAGCTTTGCTTAGTTTTTGCTCGTCAGGGATGACGCTAAATCCTCAATATCACTTACCAAACATTCTTGCTAAATGCGCATATTCACAATAGCCTAGAGTTTTTTTCTTAGTATAATAATAAGGGGTTTGAGGATCTTGATATTCCATCACTAAATCATTGAGATATTGCTGTGTTTGCTCAATAATAGATCTTTCGTTGACATCAATTTCTAGAATTTCAACTGGGTCTTCACCGCCAGATAATTGAATATAAGTGAGTTTATTTAGTTTAGCAGGAGTTTTTTGGCAATAAAAACCTCCATTTAAACCAATCAATCCCTCTAATAATAATTGTAAGCTTTGACCGTCATAAATGGATTTAGCGCTGCTTAGGCGTCCGGTTTTATAGTCAATTATATTGATTGAGTTAGCGGGTATTACTTCTATTCGATCGGCCCTAGCAGTTAAAGTAAAATTATCAGTTATTTTTAAGCTGCCAGAGTTTTCCAAATAAACCTTATTAACCGGTTCCTCATTTGTGACGAACCATTCAGCTATACGAGTGAATCTTGGCCAATAGATTAACTTAAGCTGAGGATAATTGAGGTTTAAGCCATTGAGAGCTTGAGTGCCAGCTTCAAGAAAACCATCATAAGTATGATTAGAACTATGCTCATAAATTTCTATAGCTTTATGGACGAAAATACCGAAATCTAAGGCGGATAGTTTTTTGATTAGGTTAGGTAGTTTTTTTAGTTTTAGAATTAAATCGACATAGATGTGGTAAGGGTTGAAAACTAGCTTCTCAACTTGAGTTACAGAAAGTTGAGTAGGGCGATATTGGATTGCTGGAGTCGGTGCTGGATTAGCACTTAGCGCGTCATTTTGAGCGAGGACAGAGTTCGAGACCTTAGGATCTTGTGAGGAAAAAACTTCTGAGATCCCTGGTCGCGCTTCTTCGCGGCTTGCCAGAGATGACGCAGGAGGTGTTATTATAGTATTATTATTCAATATCAGAATATTGATATTTTTGGCTAAAGTTAAAATGCGCAACAACCAGCGTGAGGGGATGGTTATCACTCCATCTATTTTCTCAGACCTAGTTAAGAGAACTTTCTTTCCGCTGGCAAAACATTGAAAATCGTAAGCTTCCTCACCTATGAATTGCTCAAGATTGGGCAGACCAATCTTATTGAGCAAGTTATTATTAAAGCATGGATCAATAGTCGGTTTAGCTGGCCATATACCTTCATTAAGCCCTGCTAAAATCACTAATTCAGCTGTATGTAAGCGAGCATCAATTGGTTTAGCTAAAGTAATTGAACTAGATGCTTGTTGATCTTTACGATAGTAAGCTGATTTCAGTAAATGAGTAAAGAGAGGTTGATAATCTTGAGGAGATAGATCACCTAAAAATTCAGCATGTTGATCAACTTGCTTTAGATAAAGCTGCAGCTCTTCTCCAGAAGTGTTTTGCCAGATAGAGTCTGGGGCAATATTTGCAGCAAAACTAAGATGAGTTTCAAGAAGGTTTTTAAAGCTCACTTGAGGATATAAAAATAATTGCTTAAATGTTTGAACAGCTAAGTGTAGTTGGTTTAAAGTTTCTGTCAGACTCATGATGAGATCCTCGGTCTGCTCTGCGCTTTCAGCGCAGCTTACCAGGGATGACGAAGTGGTGTTTAAGCTTAAGCTTCCAACGCAGCTTACCGAGGAGGATGCAATTGGATGTGCATCAAAAATATTGTTACTGCGAAAATTTTTATTACGGACTATAAGTTCAAGCTCTGCAATAGTCTCTGGATCTATAGCAGCGAATGGATGTTTAAGCAGCGCCAATCCTGAAAGCAAAGAGAAATCTTCGTTAATGAAATTAAGACAAAGCTCTAGCCAGATAGCAGTTTCGCTTTGAATAAGCGGATGGTCCCTAATGATGTTAGCATCGATTTTAGCTTTGCTCAAGTGGAGCATTATTTTTACCATTAAAGCATCATCACTAGTAATGATCATTATAGTTTGATGGGGGGCCTTTTGAATATATTCTATAATTGCTTTTGCTTCCGTGTGCTGATCTTGGCAACTTAAATAACTGAGGTTGCTACTATCTAGTGCAGACAATTGATACCAATTATTACAGGACCCCGCTGGCTTCATCGCCTCAGAAAGAAATACGGAGCCAAAATTATTTTCTTTATACCAATTGAGAACTTTATTTCGATTTACTTCTAACTTAGATAAAATTTGTTTAAAGTTATACTGGGGATGAGTGAGGTTTACATGAGTCCAATCAAGATTATTTAAATGCTGATCTAATCCATAAAAAACAATATGAGCATTTTGCTTAAGCATTAAATTAAGAATACTAGGTATATTGCTAGAAATTCCAGCGATAACTAGAGTTTGATTCGCTAAATTGTTAGCAAAAGATTCAAGCAGATTATTATTATATTCTGCTTTAGTAACGCTTGGATCAGTCTGCCAGATTCTAATAAATGCTTTTAGTAAGCTTAGCAGCTCTTGCTGATGAAGAGTTAAGTCTTCGTCGATAATTTGAATAGCTTGGTTAAGATCAATTTGATAAAGGTTGGCATTATGAAGAAAATTGGCAAAATATTCGGCAAGCTCAGCAACTGCTATTAGATTATTAAAATTGATGAGTTTTAGGTTCAAAATTATTTGGCTAATCTTAGCAACTAGGGCCATTCTATCCAATGGAAGACCTAGCTCATCATCCCTGATGAAAGCGCCGAGAGGCGCTGGTAGAAAAGGGGATCTTATGAAGACTTCTGAGATCCCCGGTTGCGCCGCTTCACGGCTTGCCAGGGATGACTCGAGAAATGGTTTCGCTAAGTTACCTATGTCGTTGATAGGATAAATTTTTGGTACTTGTGTACCATTCTGAAGAAAAATTTGACGCAAACTATCACAAGCATGTTTAGTTGGAAGTAATATTATAACATCTTTAAGGTTGCAAGTTGCAGTAAATCTATCTATGATCCCTTTGGTTAATTGCTGAAAGAAATTTTGATCAGCGAGAATATTATATATTTTAGGGGCTTGTAACATGCTACATATCTTTTTATTTATACTTTGTTTATTGCCTAGCACTTTGTGGGCTAAGGACTTAAAAATAACTGCGTCAATTCGTCCATTACAATCAATTATCGCTAATCTTACCGTAGGTACAACAAATGAGAAAATCGATTTAATTGTCGATCAGAATGAATCTTTGCATAATTATCAACTAAAACCAACAAAAATTCGTGAGTTATATAATAGCAAGATGATCATAATCGTTGATCAACATTTTGAAGTTTTTCTAGATAAGATCTTAGCTAGCGTAGAGATTAAAGATAAAGTTATTGAGGTAGCAAAATTAACTGGAATAAAATTACTAAAAAATGAAGACGAAGATGAGCACGAGCACGAGCACGAGCACGAAAATGAGCATGAGCATGAGCATAAAGGGCACCATCATCATTCGTCTATGTATGACTATCATTTATGGTTAGATGTTGAGATAGTTAAAATTATTTCTAAAGATTTAAGCGCTATGTTAACTGAAGTTGATCCTGTAAATCACGCTATATATAAACAAAATCTGATAGATTTTACAGCGAAATTGGATGCTTTAGATAGTCGAATTAAAGCTAAAATGCTAAACTTGAAAAATAAGAATTTTATAGTAGTGCATAATGCTTATAATTATTTCATTAACCGATATGGCTTAAATAAGCCAAGAGCAATAACTCTTGATCATGATCATAATATTGGTGCTCGTAGCATGCTAGAGTTACAAAGTTTAATTAAAGAAAATAAAGTTCAGTGTATTTTTGAAGAGCCGCAATTTGATGCGCAAATTATTCATAAGCTGCAAGAAAACTCCAAAGTGAAAATTGGTAAATTAGATGCAGAGTGGGGACCAGATAAAGTTTCCATTGAAGATGCTTATATTGTGATGATGGATAATTTAGCTGATAGTTTTAGTCAATGTCTACAATAAAAACTGATTTAGCCTACGCCTATCAAATTCTAGCTTATCTAAAAATGGATGATCATACTTATACTCATCTTTCAGCTAGAGCTTTGAATAAGGATGAATATTATATTTATCCATTCGGACTTAGATTTGAAGAGGTGGAGGCAGATAATCTGCTTAAAGTATCTTTAGACGGTAAGATTATTGAAGGTAGTGAATATCAATATAATAGAACTGGCTACATTATTCATGGCAATATTTATCAATATCGCCCTGATGTGATGGCTGTTTTCCATCTTCATACCCCAGCATCAGTTGCGGTATCTATAATGAAAGATGGTTTATTGCCGATTAGCCAATGGGCACTCCATTTCTATAAGCAAGTAGCATATCATGAATATAATTCACTCGCTCTTGACTATGCAGTTCATGGCAGTGATTTAGTTAGAGATTTACAGCAATATAATACAATGCTATTGCGTGGCCATGGAATGCTTACTTGTGGCAAAACAATCATGGAAGCGCTATTTAGAGCTTATCATCTAGAGATGGCTTGTAAAACTCAATGTTTAGCATTGCAAAGCGGACAGGATTTAATTACTCCATCGACAGAAGTATGCGAGCAAGCGGTTAAAGATTTGCTTGGCTTTGAAAAGAATTTAGGTGAACGTGATTGGCTCGCTTGGGTTCGGATGATCGATAGAATGAAAGCGATCTCTTGAATATCTCTAATAATATTGTACAATGGCTTCAAGTATCAGCTGATTTATCTAAAATAATATCCAAAAAGGTTAACTATGAGTGATTTACTGCCATGCCCGAAATGCGCTTCTGAATTTACTTATGAATATAATGGTATGTGCGTTTGCCCAGAATGTGCACATGAATGGTCAAAGAATGAAATAGCTGAAAGTTCAGACGATGATAAGTTGGTTGTGCAGGATGCAAATGGTAATATCTTGAATGATGGAGATTATATTACACTGATTAAAGATTTGAAAATCAAAGGATCGTCAGCTGTTTTAAAAGTTGGAACTAAAGTAAAAATTATTCGACTTATTGAAGGTGATCACAATATTGATTGTAAAATTGATGGCATGGGCTCAATGACTCTAAAGTCAGAATTTGTTAAAAAGGCTAAATAAAGGATGCGTAATTTTATTGAGTAACTTTGTTTTTGATATTTTAGTATTATGAGGAATCTGAATTAATTTATGTTTAATAACTAGTTCATCTAAAGCCATCACTTTAAAAATACTTTTGTTATGAGTGTTATCGCGTTGATAATTTTGAAATAACAGATTTACTTGTTGATTAATTTCTAATTCATTTTTACAAAATATATCACCAAAATTTGGATCAAAAATTTTATAGCCAATAATATTTTTATTAGGATCTCTAAGTTTAATAACAGCTAAAATATGATAGCGAAACTCAGTAGAAATGGAGCATCCCAAAATATTTGATAATTTTACTTCACTAGGCAAAGATTCAATAAATTCATGATCGCGGATTGATGTAGCATTGATTTCAATATCATTTAAATGCGATTGTAAGTTTTCTTGATACAAGAGAATACGAGGAATGAAATTAGGTTCAGAGTTTTTTATTTTATTTTTTAAGTTTGATAGATAATTACCATATCCTTCTCCTTTATCCAATGATATCAAAGTGTATTGTGCGAAATCTACGACAAGACCTAAACATATACCCTCGTTGTTATATTCTATATGCTCACTTTGAAGAGAGTCTTGGCTAAACTCTTTAGCTATATTTAAATTTATAATTTGAGCTTGTTGTGCTTGAGTTAAATTATTACTACCATTAATAATCATCTCAATAAATGAATGCTCAATGATAGCATCGTTAAAATTAGCTTTTTGACTTTCTAAACCATAAATAAAGCTACGAGTTAAATTACTATTACTAAAATCTACTATAGCTGCTTGATTTCTAAAAGTAATATTAGTATTGGTCAGATCTGATCCAATAAATGATATCTTAGTTGCTGATAATCGGTGTAGCTTAGAGTTACATAGAGTTAATTCGGCAAGATCAAGTAACTGAACGCCAAATAATTTTGATCCATCAATGCTTAAATAAGATAAATCAGTTTTATAATTATTATCTTTAAGAAGATCTCTTAATATAATGTTAGGATTAATAAAGTTTTTAATAATCAATTTGTTAAGTTGATATTGTGAGATTTTTCTAGTGATGATATTTTGACTCATTAGATAATCTATTATTTCTATTTTATTTTGGGTGGTAGCATATGATAATGCGTCTACATTAAATTCATTAAAATGTTTTGATAGATTGATAATTGTTTGTAAATCGTTCTGTTCTATGGCGTTTTTAAATATAGTAAATATTACTTCATCACTGAAATATTCTGGTTTTAGCATTATAGGACTAAAATGGTTCTCTTCGGTATGTGGATTTGCGCCATGCTTAATTAGAAATACAACCATTTCAAAGTCAGAGTCAGTAACTGCTTCATATAAAACTGTGTATCCATATTCATCTTGGGTGTTAGGATCAGCTCCAGCTTCAATTAAAGTTTTAACTAATTCAATATTTCGATTATATACTGCTATTGTTAGTGCTGGCACACCATCTTCAGTTATATCGATACTGTTTGGATTTGCTCCAATATCAAGAAGACTTTGAATTTTATTTGCTGGATTGTTACAATGAATCGCTTCTATAAGCTCCATATCGAGTCTTTTTTGCTTAGCGCAAGTTGTATTTAGAGCTATAGGCATATTCATAATATTATTTTATAATTCAACTACTCTATAAGAATAGAATGGACAATCGAAATCCATTTTTTTAGATTTCTTGAATGTTTCAATTGAATTAATTAATCGATCACCCATTTTGTATAGCCTTATTGTAAATTATAATTCCTTTTGGTGATATCCGTGAAAGCTCTCTCCTACCACCTGCTCAATAAAATCGCACGTTAAGAAATAATCGCCAACTTTATATGAAAAATCCATGGCCTCTCTTGAGCTTTTGTTTTCTTCTTTACTTAAATGTAAACTATATAAACTATGGTAAACAATAGATGCAATAAGTGATTTTGTCTTGCTAGCTATGCTATCACACATATCTCGAGTTGTATATTGTTGCGCATGAGTACGCTCTTGTTCAGAAGGTACAGCATTTTCTGTTCCCGTTAGACCATTAAAATCAAAACCAAAGTAATGAAATTCAAAGCCTCCAATATCATTCTCTTTGAGAACGATATTTCCAGAATCGTTATTTATAGAGTTAAAGCCATTCAATACTAACTTTGCAACATCACGAACTAATGGTTTAATCGGTTCTTCCCAGACTTTAAAATCATATTCCCAATAACCTTTTTCTTTATCTGAAACAAAGGAAGATTGAGAATATTTGGGATCCCTAATGAACCACCCTTTAGCTGAGTACTGAGCAAATGAATCAGAATGAAGAACTGGCAGCTCATATAACTCTTCATTGTTTTGCACAACTAGATAAGCCTTTTTTCTATTTAATCCAGGCACGTCTATTTCATCTAGAAATTTAGCAGTATTAGCCTCATTATCTACTGTTATAGGCCAAGTATAAGCCCTTGATATCACTGAGGCTCTATTAACATTTGGAAACATTATAACCGTACCATCATCAAGAAGGGCTGCTTTTTTGAATCCTCCTTCTCCAATGATTTTAGTAACAGTAACTGTTTTGCATTCTGTATTAGCGGTTTGCAAGCAAAATGTCATACCTAAGCCATATGCATTTTTTTGAACAGTTTGAAGTTCATACATAGCACAATAAGTATTTTTTTGTTCTATCGAAAAACTAGAAAAATTTTCGAATCGATTATATAATAGTGATGGAGGTTTCTCAGATAGTGATAGAGATCTTTCACAAGAATTAAATATGTTTTTTGGTTTATTCATAATACATTACTATATCATTAGTATTAATAAGGCAGCAATTACTATTAACTAATTTTAGAAAAACATCAATAATTACTTTATTTCTATCGTAAAGAATATAAATGTTCATCTTCTATTAATAAGGTAACTGTTTGGCTTATTTTAGCCACGTTATCTCTCTACTAGGTTTGGGTAATCGTGTGGCTGGATTTGCAGTTTTACTACTATCGCTTTCAATGTTATAAGAATGCATCATTTTTTTAATTTGCGTTAGACTCTTTAATGATGCAGGGCTCTTCTTATATCAATCTCCGCGTCATCTTGGGCGAGAACGAAATTCGAGACCCTAGGATCTCGTAAGGAATAAAACTCCTGAGATACTTTTAGGTACACGCTACCTGCGGTAGCTTGCCATGGATGACGCATTGACTTTATAAATGTTCAGTGATTACTGAAGATTGGTATTATACAAAACTTATAGTTAACTTAAATAACGCAATGAGTAGAGCTTTTTCTATCTCAAATTGTATAAAAAATAAAATTTTCTATACTGAGATCATCACGGGATGTACCACATAGCGCTAAGATTTCAATACCATGTATGGCAATGCTAGTTGAAACTCTCTCATGAATATAAGCTTCATTGAGACTAAGTTCATTATAGGAGTGGATGGAACTAAAATTAGACAAATCTATTTTATCAGTTGAATTATGCTTACTAAAATCCATAATAATTAAGGGATGTTTTATTAGTTCTTCTGTCACTGCTGCGTTGTATATTATGACTTGAGTAACAATTTTAAAAGTATCATCTCCTTGCAGTCCCCAATAGTAACCAGTTTTATTTAATATAATAACATCTGATCCATTTGTAACTCCTTGCGTCGTTAGATCGATTCCGGTCTGGCTTGAATATTTATAAGATAAGCTAGTAATACTCATCGTTAATTCATACTTGATTTGGTTACATTTAGTATCAGCTGTTTCGCAAGTTAGACCTTCTATTACTGAAGTTGAGATAAGTTGTGGATTGCCACCAAATTGAAATATAATTTCTAGAATACTAGTTAAATTATTTTCAGCAGCTTTTATGGCATCATAATAGAAAAAATCATGATAGATATTACTCTTATAGTTTAAAAAATAAGGAAGCCATATGTCTGGATGCGCAGAATGCTGAAGTAGCTGATACACAGCATTATAATTTAATTCTAGACTTGATATGCTATCTGATTTACTGCAATGGTCATGGTTTAATAAAGTTGCTACCGCGCCCTTATTTATCAATTTATTAAACATAACGCCGTTGCTGAACAAACTAGACCTAGCTAAAGCGCAGCTTCCATCTTGATTATCAAGACCTAAATTATTATAATATTGAAAGACTAAATCCATTATATCTACTTGATCATGATGCGCAGAAGCTTTGATTATTTTAAGTAAATCTTCATTTGAGAACTCTTGATTAATTCCATTTAGGCCTGGTTTTTTGCTATATACAATTAATAGCTTTATTAGGTCATATTGCAGAATTTTTACTACATTATATGCATGAAGTTTCATGCGAGCATATTTATATTCATGCGATAACCTATTAGATGGTAGGTTAATATAAAATTCTCCAGTTGCTAAGGTAATCGGATCAATATAATAACCATTACCATTTGGGTTAGCATGATATTCTAGTAATAACTCTGTTAAAGGTAAATTATTCAACTGAATGGTATTGCTTAATAAGCATAGTTCCGTTGTATTATTATCAGGGTAATGAGTAGCAATATTAGGGTCAGCTTTATGATCAAGCAAGAGTTTTGCAAGTTGAAAGTCTTGCTGATTTATTGACATTTCTAAAGGATATAATAACCCTCTACAACTGCTATCATGCTGTTTAAATGAAATATTTGGCTTAGCTCCATACTCTAATAACAACCTAATTGCGTTAATATCTTTGGCCGACATAGCTATTCCAAGAAGCGTATAAAAACATATAATTTTATCATCAGTATATACATCTATTTCAATATTTGGATCAGCCCCCGCCTGCAAAAGTAACTCGAAAATAACAAAATTCTCTTTTTTCATCGACTGCAAAAGTGGATTACGTTGGTCTTTAAGATTTAGTGCAATATCTTTATCATATAATAATGCCTGGACAAGCGCTGTACTATTATAATCTATCGCTTTATTGATTAGTCGGTTGCTATATGGATCAATAATAGGATTATCCGTAGCATTGTGTTTTACTAGATAAGTTGTTATTACAATATTCTGCATATCTACAGAATGATCTAATCCAACGGTACCATTAAGCTTTAAGTCATCATAATTTGTAAAAATTAGTTCTATTGCTTTCGTACCATTTTTTTCTGCTGCACGATAGACTGCTTTCAATAAACTTATTTGACTTACACTGTTAGAATAGCCTCTATATCCTAAGATCAATAGTAGCATGTTATATTGCTCAGAGCTGATAGCTAATTCTAAAGGAGTATAGAGACTTGAATGATCATTATAATCGCCATCTGCATTGGCGCCATGTTTTAATAATAATTCGGCTAAAAATATATTTTTTTTCTCAGTAGCTTTGTATAAAAGATTTAGGCCACAAGTATAACTATGACCACTTATGCATGGTAATTGTGGATGGGCTTTATGCTCTAGTAAAGTTTGTGCTACTAAAGAAGCATCATGTTCAACTGCTTCCTCTAAAGGATAATATTTACGATTGCTATAGCAGCTATTTCCATAATAATCATAACGTTCAGAAGAAGCAATGTTAGGATCTGCTCCATGCTCTA
>CANDYO010000049.1 GCA_947424995.1 Rickettsiales bacterium
ATTTATTATAATGAGATTAGAAATCATCAATCTTTAGCTGGAAAAACACCATTAACTTTTTTGCAAAATCTGTCAACGAATTAGTTAACCTTTACAATCCCTGACGAAGAAAAACTAAGCAAAGCCTAGTTTTAACGAGATCGGGGATCTCATGAGGATATAAACTCCTGGTATCCTTAGGTACTACGCTGTTAAAGCAGCTTCGCCAGGGGTAAAGCGTAGCTTTCAAACTTAACCTCAAAGGAACAATATATGTTTGAATCACTATCAAGTAATCTAAGTAAAATTATCAGTAAAATCACTTCCAGAGGTTTATTAACCGAAGAAAATATTGATCAAGCGATGAGGGAAATACGAGTAGCTCTACTTGAAGCTGATGTTTCCTTAAGCGTAGTTAAAGAACTTACCAATAAAATAAAAGAACAAGCAAAAGGAGAAAAAGTCCTTAAAAGTATATCTCCAGGACAAATGGTGATTAAAATAGTTCATGACGAACTAGTGAGTATTTTAGGACAAAATTTAAGTCCAATTAATCTATCAACTAAACCTCCTGCGGTGGTAATGTTTGTTGGTCTGCAAGGCTCTGGTAAAACTACTTCTAGCGCAAAATTGGCTTTATGGTTAAAGCAAAAAATGCATAAAAATGTCTTGTTAGCATCATTAGATATCGCAAGACCGGCTGCAAAAGAACAACTAGAAAGTCTTGCTAAACAAATTAATATAGCTTCATTACCAATCAAAGCCAATGAAAGCACAACTGCAATTGCTAAGCGCGCTCTAGAAGCCGCCAAAGAATCAATAACTGACGTATTAATCTTAGATACAGCTGGTAGACTCCATATTGACGAAAAGTTAATGCAAGAATTAGTCGAAATAAAGCAATTAACTAATCCCATTGAAATCGTTTTGGTAGTTGATGCCTTAATAGGACAAGACGCAGTAAATATAGCTAAAGAATTCAATCAACACTTAGGATTAACTAGTATTCTATTAACTAGAATAGACGGTGATAGTCGTGGTGGCGCAGCGCTGAGTTTAGCTCATGCCACTGGTTGCCCTATCAAATATATGGGTACTGGTGAAAAAATGAATGAATTTCAGGAATTTCATCCTGACAGAATTGCTTCACGTATTCTAGGCATGGGGGACGTAGTTTCTTTAGTTGAGCAAGCTGCAGCAAATATTGATCAAGCCGACGCAGAAAAAATGGCGGCTCGTCTGCAACGAGGCCAATTTGACCTTAATGACTTATTATCTCAGTTGCGCAATCTTAAGAAAATGGGCGGCATAAGCTCAATGCTAGGAATGATCCCTGGCTTAGGTAAACTAAAAGCTCAAATAGGCCAAGGAGATCTCAAAGAAGATATGCTTAAGCGCCAAGAAGCAATTATTTTATCAATGACCAAAGCTGAAAGAAAAAATTTCAAAATACTAAATGGTTCTCGCCGTAAACGAATAGCAGCTGGAGCTGGAGTACAAGTACAAGAAATAAATCGACTGCTTAATCAATTTCAAGAAATGAGTAATATGATGCGCAAATTTAGTAAAATGGATCAAAAATCTATGATGCGCTCTGGATTAAAAAACTTACTTGGCTAGTTCTAAATTCTGCAGCAATTCTTCTTGCCTCTTGCTAAAACGATTAGACTAAGTTATAAATAAATACCTGTTAGTTACAGTGGCACATAGGATAAGATGGATAGAGCAAAATTAAATATTTGGATATTATGGTCATTTACAGTATTTTTCTTTGCTTATCAATTCGTGCTACGTCTTTCTCCAGGGGTATTAATCGATGAAATAATGATTAAGTACCAGGTAAATGCCTCCACCTTCGGTGTCATAACAGCATTTTATTACATGGGTTATGCTGGAATGCAAATTCCAGTGGGTATTTTATTAGATAAATTCGGCATTCGCTATGTCGTCGCTATTAGCGCTTTTATTTGCGTACTTGGCAATCTTCCTTTAATATTTTCAGATCATTGGATTCCTGCATTATTTGGTCGCTTTTTGATCGGTATCGGCTCTGCTGCTGGAGCACTTGGAGCTATCCATGCTGTACGAATTAATTTCCCTCAAAAATATATGTCTAAAATGATTGGCTTTACTATCACCTTTAGTTTACTAGGAGCTATTTACGGTAAATCAATTAACCGTGGATTACTTGAGCTTTTTGGCATGCAACAAAGTATTATTTATATCTCAATTCCTGGTATTATAGTTGCTTTAGGCATCTTATTTCTTGCTAAAGACATAGATAATAAAATAACTAGAGCTGCAGAGCAATATTCAGTATTATCCTCATTAAAGTTAGTTGCTCAAGATGGAAGGATAATTTTACTTTCAATAGCTGGAGCATTAATGGTTGGCCCCTTAGAAGCTTTCGCCGATATTTTTGGTGAACCTTATTTTATTACCGTTTATAATTTTGCTCCAGTAGATGCAGGCTATTTAACCGCTTCTGCTATTTATTTTGGTATGTGTTTAGGCGCACCTCTTCTTGCCGCTATTGCTGATCGGTTCAAATGCCATTATGTTATTAATATAACTTGTGGAATGGGTATGGCCGGAATTTTTTACCTAATTTTAAATAAACAAGTTGCAGGATACGCACCAATGTTTGCGCTTACATTCCTTATTGGAATAATGAGTGCTTATCAGGTGCTGATTATTTCTACTGTTTCTAGTCTAGTTCCTCCCAATGTAAATGGCGTAGCTATAGCAACAGTAAATATGATCAACATGATTGCTGGAACAGCTTACAATGCTTCAATCGGTAATTTGCTTGATTATTATTGGACTGGAGAATTGATCAATGGTAAAAGACTTTATTCAGAAATAGCTTATACCGATGCATTATTCATTCTACCAATTACTTTAATGCTGGGAGCTATCCTATGCTTCATCTTAAAACCTAAGCCAGGTATATGTTGATACTATTATTAAGTGTTGGCGAGTATCTATTATAAAGGATTTAGCTTCTACACGACTCAAAGGTTAATAACAAAAGACGCCATTTTTGGCGTCATCCAGAGCGTAGCTGAACGTAGTGAAGCAAGCGTAGGATTCCTAAGCGCAAATTTATAATCGAAGATCATGCCAAATATACTTTTTAATGAAGCTAAGCCTTCGGCTTAGGTTCATCTAGCATAATAATAGCCTTCGGCTATATTTTTTGCGCTGGATTCCACGCTTTGCTTCGCCCCGCTTAGCTTCAGCTCTGAATGATGCCAATCTTTATTAACCTTTATGTCGTGTACTGAGGTTTAGCTTAAAGCTTAAGATATGACCTCACATTTCCTAGTAACCGAAGCTATGGTAGCCTAAACAAAGCTCTTAATAATATCAAGAATTTGTTGCCTTTTATAGGGTTTGCGAACGTAGGCTTTAGCACCTAGAGAGATAGTTTTTTCTATCTCTTTATTATCATTGGTACCACTTTGAATAATTACTGGTATGTTGCAAATTTCAGGCCTTGCTTTAATTTCTGCTAGCACATTTAAGCCATACATATCTGGCATCATCAAATCAAGAAAAATGAGATCAACATTTTGTGAATGCTCTGCTAAATATTCTAAAGCAGCAACTCCACCATATACAGAGATGAGCTTATAATTGGTATTACTTAATAAAATATCCATACTCATTTGACAAGTTGGCTCATCGTCTATCATCAATATATTGATAATTTTATCTTTATTTGTAGTAAGAGCTATCTTCTTATTTTTTTCCCCTTCAATAATTTCCGTTTGCTGAACAATAGGTAAGGTAAAACTTACGCTTATTCCTTTTATTTCATTGTTCTTAGCCCAAATTTTACCGTGATGACCATTAACTATTTTTTTGCATATAGCAAGTCCAAGGCCAGCACCATTCACTTTATCTTTGGTATTGCTGCTTTGAGCAAATGGACTAAAAATATCTTCTAATTCATTCTCAGGTACACTAATCCCCTCATCTTCAATGGTAACCATATATGCTGGGGTATGACCATTATCTTTATTTTTAATTTCCGTAGGAATAACTCTAATAAATATATTACCTTCTTGCATAAATTTAATTGAGTTAGTTAAGATATTTCGTAAGACTTGAGAAATTCTTTCAATGTCCATCAACAATACAGCTCTTTCTGGTGCCTTCTCTAAGATTATTTTAATTGACTTATTAACAAGATATAAAGTTTCACATTCAATAATAATATCTTTGATAATTATTATCAAATCAGTGTTTTGCAGATTAAAATATATCTTCCCTGAGTTAAATATAGATAAATCGAGCAAGTTAGATACCAAAGAAAAAAGACGTTGGCTATTACTGGCGACAGCTGATGCTAAAGCAAATTTTTTCTTATCGCTATGTTTCTGCCAATTTTCAACTAATCCTTGAGCAATAGAAGTTATGCCTTGCACAGGCGTGCGAACTTCATGACTGATATTGTTTAAAAACTCTGTTTTAATCGTTAAGGCTTTTTCTAACTCTATAGTACGCTCTTTAACTTTGTGCTCTAGATTACTATTAATAATTTCAACATTATTTTTAGCTTGAATTAGTTGCTCCTTAGTACTTTGAATCTCTTGTAATTGATTCGCTAAAAGATTTACTTCATCATATTGACCATAATAAATTTCTGCACCAATATTACCTTCAGCTATTTTTTTAGCAGAATCAGATAACAAAATTATAGGTTTAACAATGTGCTTACGAAAATAATAAAGCATAATAATAAACAAGATTCCCATTAGGCTGAGCTCAGCTATTCTAGGAAAAGTAATTTGCCAATATTCAGCATTAGCCATTTTAACATCTTCACCAACTACAAAATAAAATGGATATTGATCTGAATGTTTAAAATAATTTAAACTAAATTTATAATATTCAACTGGGTTTTTAAGAAAAGATCTATCCTCATTAATTTTAAGTATGCTATTTTTTACTTGTTCAATGAGCTTTTCTGGTGGCAAAGTATTAGCATAAGAAAAATTCATATTATGAGAAGACAAAACATAATTCATATTTTCATCGAATAACATAAATACCAAATCTTTGCGATTAAATACTCGTTCTAATCTATTGGTAAGACGTTCTAAACTAATACCAGTAGCTACCGTTCCCAAGAAATGCCCTTGTTTATCTCTAATGCCAATACCAGCTGGGATAATCCATTGGTTACTAGGAATGCCGATAGCAGGAGGCGAAAATTGTATTTGACCAGGATAAAGAGGAGTTTTATTTAAATGTGAACGCATGGAAACGTCATGCTCTTCTTGAGACCCGTTGCTTGCTATATGGACGATAACTTTTTTAGTGGGTTTAACCCAACTAAATATAGTCCAAATATCCTCCCCCGTTGGGTCTGCATATGCTTCTGTAGAAAAAATCTGAGATACAAAAGTAGAATCTTGGCTACCATGGTGAACTATTTTATTACCAAGAAAATTCGTATAATGAACAACAAAATTTAAAGATTCGGATAATTCACGATCAAGAAAATCTGCTTTATCCGCCATTTTGGCTTCTTTTTTGCTGTAATATGAATTATGAACTAATAAACCTACACCAACAGAAATGATACTAACTGCTAGCAAAATGAATATTGAGAATATTGTAAAATCACGCGCTAAGGAAGATTTTTTAATCATAATTTTTCACCCCATTGAATATCTTAAGTTATTGATTAAGATAGAAATGTTACGCGTATACTATACTATATACGATAAAAGATCAATGAGTATTAAAATATAAGTTACCTACCCTTACTAGAACGAAAGAGCGCTTAAATTCTAGTGAAGATTGTTTATAAAAATGACTTGCAACAGCAAATTATAGCGGTTATTATTAGTTGATAGTCAAATTTTTAGCAAAACATATGCAAATATTTAAATACTTAGCCACTATAATATCTATTACTCTCTCGGTTTATAGCGGAGCGAGTGAATTAGCTGATATTAAAGAATATGGCATAGTAATGATTCCTGGCAAAGAATGTATTAAAAAAGCAGTATCTTTTAATCAAAAAATAGAAAATACACTAAAAAATGAATCAATCGAAAAAGTTGATAATTATTGGCATATAACCCTGTATCACGGTGCGTATCAACAAAAAGACCTCTTGCCCCTATATAAACAATTAAATGAATTAGAACTAAACTCCTTCTCTATTACTTTTACTGAAATTTATGACACTCTAGATCGATGGATTGATTGGAAAGTTATCAATAATGACGAACTTCATTCTTTGCATTGTAAAATCGTTGGAGTAGGAAGTCAGTATAGTCAACGACCCCTAAAAAGAAGCGCTGACATCTATAGCTCTTTAACTGATGTGCAACGTAAACAAGTGGATAAATATGGAGTACAAGGAATTCTAGAATATTACACTCCTCATCTTACTTTATTCTACGCTTATCCCCCTAATGAATCATTGCGAAAAGCTGTCACTGCACTGCAACCATTACCAAGCAATATTAATTGTCCCGCTGTCAGTATAGCTGTTGGTGAACTAGGTTATAATGGCAATATTATCAATATTTTATATAAAATCGATTTACCTTCTCAGTAGCTGGACAGTTAAAGAGAGAGCTTAGAACAACCCATGTATGTCTTCACCATTCCAGTTACGAACGTCATCGCGAGCGAAACGCTTCATAGCCTTCAGGCTGTGGAAGCATTGAGAGCTTAAGATCCAGTTAGATAATTAATTCCGTAGGAATTACATTAAAAAAATATATGTAGACCGCAGTCTAAATATATTACTGGATTGCCACAAAAAATGTTTTCTACACAAATGCAATAAAATATTTTTTTCGTAAGAATTAAAGCTATTTTTATCTCTATAATCAATAGACCACCTTTAAACCAAATACTTCAACAAAGACTGTTCATTAAATTTTTGCTTTGCTTCCATATAACTTCTAGGCAAAAGAGAAAAATCATATTGCTCTAAAAAAGCATTACCGTAAATTTTTTCTGGGGGGAGCTGTTTCTTTTCGATCCCTTCAATTACTCCAGCTAATATAGCACCAATAACTTCAATTGCTGCACTATCGGCACATGCAACGCGATGCTCTAATCGACGATTAGATTTATCAACTAATGGAAGACGAATAGCCGCACTACGATTATTTCCTCCCCAACAAATTTTACTCGGAGCTTCTAAAGAATCTCCCTGATAACGTAAATATGCTTGCTCATATGGAGCAAATATTAGCATATGTCCTAGCATCGATGCGCACAAACCACCTACCGAATATAATAATAATTGCTCTTCTTCCTCTTGTCGCTTGATAAAAAGATTGTCCCCTTTAGAATTTTCTAAATGTAAATGAATATGTAAGGCACTACCAGGTTGATCTAAAAACGGCTTAGCTTGAAAACTTGCTAACATGTTTTGCTTCATTGCTTGCTTAGATATTAACGCTTTAAGCTCATCTATAGTTTGACTAATTTTAAATATATCAGTGCTATGAGCTACCTTAATCTCAAACTGATTATCTCCTCTTTCTTTTTCAATAGAGAAATCTAAATCTAATTTATCTGCTTGCCATAGATTATTTTGCTCTTTATGATCAGATGAGTTGAGGTAAAATTCTACCTCTGCTCCAATAACTGGGAATAGACCAAGTTGCTTAAGTCTAACTAATAAAACATTAAGCAATTTTATTGAGGTTTTTTTAGGTAAAATCATATAAGCAACACTCCAAATAATATTTTAACATGAAAATAGAATACAACACAAGCAATCACGCAATTAACTATTTAGATGCAGTTGAGCTGATGGAAAAAAGAGTAGAAGCTATCCATCAAGCAAAAAAGCCAGAATTAGTTTGGTTTTTAGAACATCCTTCAATCTATACAGCTGGTACCAGTGCTGATCCTAGTGAATTGATTAATCCTAAAAGCTTACCGGTATACGAATCCGGCAGAGGAGGAAAATATACCTACCATGGTCCTGGACAAAGAGTGGTATATTTAATGCTAGATCTAAAAACAAGGGAAGCCGATCTTAGAAAATACATTGCTAATTTAGAAAATTGGATCATTGCTAGTCTTGCAGAGATTGGGCTTACTTCAAAGCGTAAAGAAGGTCACGTCGGCATTTGGACCACGTCTCATTCAGGTGAAGATGCTAAAATTGCTGCAATTGGGATCAGAGTGCGCAAATGGATTACTTATCATGGAATTGCAATTAATGTTCACCCTTCTATGGACCATTATAATGGAATAATAGCTTGCGGAATTAAAGAATTTGGCGTAACTTCACTTAATAAATTAGGTTATAACATTACTTATTCAGAATTAGATTGCATACTAAAAGGTAAATTTAATGATTTTTTTTAGAATATTAATCATATCATGTTTTTTACTTCTAATATGGTTCATTGGTTTTGTGTATTTTGTTGGAAAAATACCTCAAACAGAACCGACGTTACCAGAAAAAGCAGATGCAATTATCGTTCTAACCGGGGCGAGAGGTAGAATAGACGCGGGCCTTATACTCCTCTCTGGAGGCTGCGCTGAAAAGCTGTTTATTTCAGGAGTAGGTCAAAAAGCAGATTTAGCAGACTTAAGTCAATATTTAGTATCATTCCCTGCTCAAAAAACTACCGAGCTTAAGTCATCTATTACTCTAGGTCACTTTGCTAGCTCAACCGAAGAAAATGCTATTGAAAGCTTAGAATGGATTAATCAGCATAATTATAAGAAAATAATTTTAGTTACTTCAAATTATCATATGCCGCGTAGTTTATACTTGTTTGAACGCTCAATGCCTAATATAGTATTTATTCCATATCATGTAATTAGACCTGGAAGCCCTTGGCAATCCTCTTCTAGTTTTAAAGTAACTTTCTTAGAATATAACAAACTCTTATTATCTTTATGCAAATAATCCGCTCTTTATTATTCAATTTTTGCTACATTAGTTGGACCTTATTAGTCGGAGTAATTTTCTGGCCAGTAGTTTTTTTACCAACTCAAATTATTATCTTGGTAGTAGGAAAAATCTGGGCCCAAGGTTTATATTTTTTCTTAAAATTATTTTGCAATTTAAAGCTTGAGTCTAAAGGATTGAGTAATATCCCAAAACAAGCTGCTATTTTTGCTTCAAAGCATCAATCTACTCTAGAAACTTTTATGTTTCATATCTTGATTCACAAGCCTGTTTTTGTACTTAAACAAGAATTATTAGATATTCCAGTCTTTGGTTACTACTTAAAGAAAATGGGAATGATTGCAATCGATCGTGATGGCGGCATAAGAAGCTTAAAGCTTCTACTCAAGCAAGTAGAAGAAAAAATTAAGCAAGGCTATTCGATAATTATTTTTCCTGAAGGTACAAGAGTTGCACCAGGATTTAGCGAAACCTACAATGCTGGTATTGCTGCTATCTATAATATTAAGGTTGCTGATGTAATCCCAGTCGCTTTAAATACTGGCTGCTTCTGGCCAAAAAATTCTTTTCTAAGAAGGCCTGGTAAATTTACCATTGAATTCCTTCCAGCCATATCTAATGATTTAGACAAAAGGGAATTCATGAGGAAATTAGAAGAAGAAATTGAGACTAGATCGAGAGATTTGGTAAAGTGATTGAATGTTCAGCTCAGCCACGAGCGTCATCCTCGAAGCTAGGAAAAGCCTAGCTTCCGGGGATCCATAAAAATCAAAGATGACTGTAGGTCATTCAGTTTATTTTATATAACCTTGAAGTAATGAATTTATAGTCGGATCCCCGGTGACCCAAGCAAAGCTTAGTCCTGAGGATGACGCCGATTTTTGTTTAAGGTCGAACTCTACTTTTAGAGATAGACTACTCTATCCTTTAGGGACAATAATCATCATTAATTGATTACCTTCCATTCTTGGCTCATACTCAATTTTAACTTCTTCAACCAATTGCGCTTTTATCTTCTCGAATACAGCGAAACCAATTTCTTGGTGAGTAATTTCTCTTCCTTTAAACTTAAGAGTTATCTTTACTTTATCACCCTCTAGAATAAAATTATTCATGCTCTTGATTTTTATTCCTAAATCATGATCGCTAATTGTCGGTCTGAGTTTAATCTCTTTTAATAAAACTGTTCTTTGTCTTTTTCTGGCATCATGAATTTTCTTTTTTTCTTGATATTTATGTCTACCAAAATCCATAATTTTACACACAGGTGGTTCAGAAGTAGGTGAAATCTCTACTAAATCCAATCCTTCTTTTTGCGCTCTTGCCAAGGCATCATTAATAGGAAAAACCCCCATCATTTCTCCTTCTTCGTCAATTAGACGCACAGAAAGAGCAGTTATTTCTAAATTTGCTCTTGGAAAATTATTAGATTTTTTTTTCATTTGGTATTATATAATATCCTCTATAGGTTAAATTTACAGTTTTTTAGCAATAATTTCCTTCAGCATAGCTAAAGACTGATCAAATTGCAATATTTCTTGGTTCTCAGACCCTAGTTTACGTACTGAGACTGTGTTATTTATCATCTCATTTTTACCAACCACCATTAAAACAGGGATTTTGTCTAATGAATGTTGACGAATTTTATAGCTAATTTTATCACTACTTAAATCAACTTCAGCTCTTATACCATTAGCTTTCAGATCTTGATACACTTTTTGAGCATATTCATCTGCGTCATTAGTAATAGCCATCACCATAACTTGCACTGGTGCTAACCATAAAGGAAATTTACCAGCATATTCTTCAATTAAAACACCAATAAAACGCTCTAATGTACCTAAAATTGCTCGATGCAGCATCACTGGACGATGTTTAGCTCCATCACTACCGATATAATTTGCATCTAATCTTTCCGGTAAAATAAAATCTAACTGCAATGTGCCACATTGCCAATCTCTACCAATAGCATCTTTAAGCACAAACTCTAGCTTAGGACCATAGAATGCTCCTTCTCCAGGATTTAGAGTATAAGGCATTCCTGTAGCTTCAATAGCTATTTTTAATTCACGCTCAGCTTTATCCCATGCTTCGTCTGTGCCAGCTCTAACCTCAGGACGCTCAGCAAATTTTACTTTAACTTCATTAAAACCGAAATCATGATAAACTTCTTTGAGCAACCTTATAAAATTAGTTGTTTCAGAAGTTATATCGTCTGGAGTACAAAAAATATGCGCATCATCCTGAGTCATTCCTCTAACTCTCATAATGCCATGCATTGAACCAGAGCTTTCATTACGATGGCAACAACCAAATTCTGCCATCCGCATCGGAAGGTCACGATAACTATGCAATTTTTGTTTAAAAATTTGAATATGCAATGGACAATTCATTGGTTTTAGAGCCATAAATTTATCATCATCTTCAACGACAAACATATTTTCTCTAAACTTATCCCAATGGCCAGAAGCTTCCCAAAGTGCGCGATCTGCTAAAATTGGAGTTTTCACTTCGATATAACCATTTTGCTGTAATTTATCGCGAATGTAATTTTCAATTATGCGGTATAAAGTCCAGCCTTTATCATGCCAAAATACCTGACCAACCGCCTCTTCCTGCATATGAAAAAGACCTAATTCTTTACCTAATTTACGGTGATCTCTCTTCTCGGCTTCTTCAATTCTAGTTAAATATTCTTGTAATTGAACCTCATCTGCCCAAGCAGTCCCATAAACTCTTTGCAACATTTTATTGCGACTATCACCGCGCCAGTATGCACCAGCAAGCTTCATCAACTTGAATGCTTTTTTAACCCCAGTAGTAGGACCATGTGGTCCACGACATAAATCAATAAAATCACCTTGGCGATAAAGGCTAATTTTTTCGCCAGCTGGAATTGATTCAATAATTTCTGCTTTATAAAACTCACCGATGCTTTTAAAAAACTCAATCGCTTTATCGCGGTCCCAGATTTCTTTAGTTATAGCTTGATTGCGTTTAACAATTTCGCGCATTCTGCTTTCAAGAGCAACTAAATCTTCAGGAGTAAACGGCTCATCTCTGGCCACGTCATAATAAAATCCATCCTCAATAGCAGGACCTATAGTAATTTGCGCCTCTTTATATAATTCTTTCACTGCTTGAGCAAAAATATGCGCACTATCATGGCGAATAATTTCTAGACCTTCAGGACTGTTAATGGTGATTATTTCAACTCTAGAGTCTTGAGTGATTTTTTCTGCTAAATCTAATTCGATGCCGTTCACTTTCATAGCAATAGCGACCTTAGCTAAACTTGAAGAAATATCTTTTGCTAAGGCAAATCCATTAATTTCTCCTTCAAAATTACGTACAGAATTATCTGCTAAAGTAATTGCAACCATGTTTTACTCATTCATCTGAATTAAAAAGAAAGAAGCATAACAAAATAGTTGATAATATTCTACTTTTTTATAGGGTTATTGTTAGTTCTACTTAAAAAAGGAACTAGAAAGTGCTATCTGAAAAAAACAAGTTTAATCAGATGCCGCCTTAACAAATGCTTTTAAAATAAGAGAATCATATTTACTTGATTCACATTCAGGATGCCATTGAACACCTAAACCAAAAGGGTAATCCTTTAGTTCAATGGCTTCAATAATTCCATCATGGAATGATCTAGCAGAAACAATCATATCTGGACCAATTGATTTTACAGCTTGATGGTGACCACTATTAACTTCAATTTTATCTTTTTGAATTATATCATAAAGTAACGTATTTTTTTCAAGCGTTATTTGATGAGAAACTTTATCTAAACGATTATGACCATGATCTAAAGCTTCTTGATTAAAGGTCTTTATATCTTGATATAATTTTCCTCCTTTTATTACAGCGAGTAGCTGTTCTCCAGCACATATAGTGAGGATTGGCAGTTTTTTATTTAGAGCCGCCTTAATAAGTTTCATTTCAAATTCAGCGCGGTGATTTTTTGTAACACTTGATAATTCAAGTTTTTGTTCGCCATACCAAGAAGGGTCAATATCATAAACACCTCCAGTTACTATTAAACCATCGATAAGGTCAATATATTTATCTATTTGATCTGTTTCGAATGGTATAATTATTGGTGTAGCGCCGTACTTTGCAATGGAGCTTAGATAGTTTGTTCTTATTAAGTTTCTTGGATATATTGCAGTTTCTGTTGGACCTTTATCCCAATCAGGAGTAACTCCTATCACAGGAACTTTAGTTTGATATTTAACTCCTTTAAAATCTACTATACTTACCTTAATTACTTTAAAATAGTTCAAAGCCAAGATTATAAAAATTATTAAAATAGTAGTTAAAGTATATTTTTTCATTTTATTCTCTTCTATCCTTAAAAGATATTTCTCGACTTTGGAAAATCATTTCATACAAAACTGCTATCAATCCATTGTGGCAAAAGGGATACACACCTGTTTTTATTTACATATTCTGTTGTGCCTCGTTGTGATATTTGTGGACATTGATGTTTTTATCGGTTA
>CANDYO010000050.1 GCA_947424995.1 Rickettsiales bacterium
CTAATGTCTTATCTTCACTGTTATGTCTCATCTATTCCTCCGTTGACTTTATACAATTTAATTTTTGTATTTTTGTCAACGAATTACCTAACCTTTACAATCCCTGACGTAGGCGCATTAATGCGCCGAAGATCGGGGATCTCAGTAGTTTATAGTCTCATGAGATCCCAGATCTACAGAGCCTTCGGCTCTTTCGTCAGGGATGACGAGGACTCTGTAACAAAATCAATGCTTTTATAGGATGACGCATTTACTGCTTCACTCTCATTGTATAGTAAGTGAAGTAAAATACTATACCGGTGCCAAGCCATATTGCTGCATAAAGTCCAACTTCTTGTAAAGCAGCAGTTAATAAAGTTAAACATAATACTATTCCAATACCGCCAACTAAATAAACAGCCGGACATTTGAACGGACGTTTTACTTCTGGATATCGATGACGCAGTACAATCATCGCCATACATACTACCATAAATGCGGATAGTGCTCCAACACTAGATAAAGTTCCTATTAATTCTAAAGGTATAAAGCCAGCTAGAAACGATACAATACAGCCAAGCATAATAGTTGCTACATAAGGAGTGTTATATTTAGGATGAATTTTAGTCAAAAATGATGGAAGTAAACCATCTCTTGCGGTAACTAAAATTATTCTAGATAAAGCAAATAATTGAACTAAGATAACTGATACCATTCCTATAACAACGCCTGCTGAAATCACAGAAGAAACTATATTATGACCATTATGACTTAATGCGCTAGCAATAGGGCTACCAATATCAATCAAATGGAAAGGCATAATTCCAACCAGTAATGCAGACACTACCATATAAATTGCCATACAAACAGCGAGTGATCCCAAAATAGCAATGATTAGATCACGCTTAGGGTTTTTACATTCTTCAGCTGCGGATGCTAAAGCATCAAAACCGTTATAAGCAAAAAACACAAAAGCAGCACCAGAGATAACTCCAGAAATACCAAAAGGCATAAAAGGACTGCTATATAATAAATCAACATTATATGGATGTTGATGTTCGAACCAATGAGTAGTATCAAAATGAGGAGCTGCTATATAAATAAATAAGCTAATAGCAATTATTTTTACAATTACTAATACTCCATTGATTACAGCGCTTTCATGAGTTCCTCTGATTAAAATAGCGGTAACACACAATGAGATTAAGGTTGCTGGTAAATTGATCCAGCCGCCAAGGGTTGGATTTTTCGTGAGCTCCATAGGCAATTCTATCCCGCCTTCATGAAGCATATTCACCATATAGCTTGACCAAGAGACGGCAACGCTTGAAGCTGAAGTAATGAAATAAAGCATTAACATCCAAGATACTAACCAAGCCATAATTTCTCCGAAAGCTACGAAAGTATAGGAATAAGCTCCTCCTGAAGTTGGAATCATGGTGGCTATTTCAGTATAAGCAAGAGCTATAAATATAGCGGTAACTCCAGCAATAGCATATGCAGTTACTACGGCTGGGCCAGACATTTTTACTGCTGCAACACCAGTCATCCCAAAGATACCAGTGCCTATAATTGCTCCAAGTCCTAAAAGGAATAATTCGCCTACACCTAAGGTTTTTTTAAGTCCAGAATGATTTTTGGCACTATCTAAAACTTCGCTGATTGTTTTTAACTTAAAAATATTCATTAATTTCTATCTCTTGAGATTTGCATTTAGTGCAGGGGATAGAATAGTCGAGTGGCGGTTTTTGTCAATCTATTTGCTGCTCAATTTTGACAGAAAAGTTAAATAAGCGTGGATTAAAAAAGCGTGGATTAAAAAAATAATTTGTGAATGTCCTTTGTAGTTTTTAAATATGAATCAGGTGCCTTTAGTAAATAAAGCGCCTGATTTGTTTAACTAGAGTTTTATGTTTATAAGATCAAGGTAACGATAGTTAGTTTTACCTAATATCAATTCCCACAATTAAGTATCTTTATCCAATTTATCGCCTATTAGTGTGCTCACCTACTAAAATGTAGGTTTCCTAAGCGCTCACGACTCAAATCATATCTACTATGACGCTGCACCAGAATCATCACCTTCCGATCTGGCAGTCGCGCCCATAATGAGCTGAGCCCCGCTACTTGAAGAAGTTGGCGCATCTAGATCGTAATCTATAGCTCTTCCGAATTCATTATCTGCATACATCCTATAAAAATAATTAGTAGGACCATGATTGTCCGAACTCATTGGCGCTTCTGTCATTTCGATTATTGTGCGTATTATTAATGTAGGATTGTTACTCTGCATTATCGGCGAGCCAATCATTTGATGTAGCGCTGGCATTACTATTGTATCATCATCTGGGTCCGGCTCGGTTAATAATCTTATTATTGATTCTCGATCATGTAGCATTACATTTAATTCTCTAGTCGTCAGATTTATTGTTGCTATTGTACGCAATAATGTCGGTTCCTCTACTGTAGCTCTTATAGATTCCAATAGCACAAATAAATTTACTATTGCTAGTCCTATCATATTAATTTCATTAATCATGAATCTATTTTCTATTGGACTCCTATGAAGCATAGAATAATGCGGCCTTAGATAGTCTGTAAACAGTGATTCAATCATATCTGTAGTTCTATTTGCAATTAAATCGCGCAAATTATTAGTATTCTCTTCTATGCCTTCGTCAAGGTTTGCAAAATAACTTACTATTTCGCTTCTAATTGAAGTAATATGTTCTAAATTTCTATGAAAGGTTGATACGGGTACACCACCTTCAGAAGTTCCATGAGAAACTATGTTTTCAGGTGCTAAGGTTGCTTGAAATAATGGGGTAGCAATATTACTAACTGTTTCTATAGCCCTAGAAACAATTCCTGACAGTATCTCCGTATCATATGTAGCCAATGATTCTCTTATATTGTTATGTAATTGCTCTCGGTTATCTCTTGATGCTTCTGCAAATGCTAAGTAATCCATAAAGAATGAATTAACTTCTGTAGAAAGATCTCTACTCACTTCTATTGTATCAATTGCCACTGCGTGAACTTCATTTTGATGGTTTGGTTGAAATATAGTCGCATTTGCTAGAGGTGTTGAATTATTAGAACTTTGCGCTGATACTTCCGCTATATTATCTAGTAAATTTATATCTTGTCCAAATGAAAATGCCCCATTATTTGATGCCATATAGTTTATCCTCTTTTACTATTTATTACATTCATTAAAAAATACTAATGAATGTAAACCTATAAACAACAATTTGTCAAGATTGTTTCACTATTTAGCTAGTAGGTTCATTAAATTCTCCTAAACAATAAAGAGGTGACCAGCTTAATATTCTGGACTGCAGAGTGAGACTGTTGCGAGATGAGCTAAATATGGTGTAATCTTTTAAAAGAAGAGAGCTTTATTATGTCATCTAAACAAATAACTATGGCTCTAGAGCAGAAAGTAGTAGTGGTGTACCCAGGACGATAACTAGACCGCAGGTCTACATAAAATTTTGTATTCTCTATGGGAATAATTTTTACCTGGATCACGATATGCGTTTCAGCCTCCGGCTTGAAATGCTCCTCTCTCGATGACGTTCGTAACTGAAATAAGTTAAGCTTAACGGCCCAGCCAAAGCTTACGGCTTCAACGGGCAGGATAAGGGATTGACGACCTCTATTGCTATACTAAAATGATGAGCTGCCGGAAAGTAGTGAATTTGACTCAATAAATAGTTGTATTAGTAGATCAGCTACTAAATTATAGTCAGCTTCTATCGCTCTTGATTCACCCCAAGTAAGTGCTTCTGGCGGCTCTGAACAATTAGGTAGTAGAAGTAATCCTAAATTTTGGCAAGTAAGTGGTTGCGGCGCTTCCACTTCAATAAAATTAATGAAGATCGGAGCAGCTAGCATTGATTGTGACTTACCGTCAGTAATTAGTAGTTGTGGTGCTGGAGCAGTAATTAGTAATTGAGGATGGTAAGTCATAGTTATAAAGACATAGGCTGCTTGTATTGATTGTGAATGTATAGCCATTATAATCCTCTCTGTTTAAATAAGAAGTAGTAAAAATCATATAAAAAAGCACTAATGCATGCATGAATGATAATAGATACAAATATATCAGTCAATCTATTAAGAGATTTTTTAATTTTATCATTACCCTAGACTGAATTTTAAGCAGCTCTCTACAAAATAAAATTGCTTAAATCACGTAAGATCGTCACCTTTGGATTTAAGCGTTAGCTTCAATCCGAGGGTCCAGTTAAATTCTTTTGCTTATACCAAATCTCGTTGTTGAATATACACTGAGCGCGTCATCCATGGTAAGCCGCTTTAGCAGCGCGACCGGGGATCTCAGGAGTTTCTTCCCCCCCCTCATAAGAGATCCCCGATCTCGGACTCCGTCCTCGTCAGGGATGACGCGGGAAATGGTGTTATATTCAGTTATTCAATATTTTTAAGAGATTTAAACTGGATCATAGCGCCTAATGGAGCAAGGATAACGGCCTCACTTTAAGCTAGATAACCAAATTTCAACGTTATCATTTTTGGTCGAAGATCGAGAGTTCAGAGGTAAGGGATAAAAAGTTGTTCAAGTAAAGTAAATAATAAAACTCAATAATGCGTTAATTATTTAGTAAATTCTTGTTGACAAGTAATTAATAATCTCTTATAAATTGATTGTCTTCAATTACAAAGATTTAAGAAAAATAATTATGTCTAATATAGATCAATACGGCTTAGAAGCTAAATTAAAATGTCAAAATACAGAAGAATACAAAGCTGCAAAAGAGATGATTCTTAAAAGCGCCTGCGTTAAAGAATCACAAGATAGAAGTCCTGGTGATGCTTGGTTAATATCCTCTCTTACAGAGGAAGAAATGTATAATTTTTTTACTTGCTCTAGCCATCCTATTGCTAGTCAAATCTTTAAAGTTGATGCTGAATGCCCAGAGCACTTCATCAAAACAGATTCAAATACAATAGATGGTCATGTGGTCAATACATGTCTAGGATTAGATTACTTAACGACAGGAACGACAGGAGAGTATCTTGGTACTTATTCGTGCGCATTTGATGCGGCTTGGTTCGGTTGCAGTCCTGAGAGTTGCATAAATGTTTAAGTATAGCTTAACTATGCAGTTGGTTAATCCCCACTTATTACGTGTAATAGGTGGGGTTATAAAAAATTATCCTACAATATAAAATTGCTTAAATCACGGTTTTTAGTTAAACCTTCTAATGTTTTAGCCACATATTCAGCATCGATAGTAAATTTTTGATAAGCTTGTTCAGAAGCATTAAAGCTTATATCCTCAAGAAGTTTTTCTAAGATGGTATGAAGTCTTCTAGCGCCAATATTCTCAACTTCTCGATTAATTTCGGTAGCTAAATCAGCAATTTTTTCAATAGCTGCTGAATCAAAGGATAATTGTAAATTTTCAGTGGCCATTAAAGCAATATATTGTTTAATTAAGCTTGCTTCTGGTTCAGTTAATATTCGAACCATGTCAGCTTTAGTTAGAGCATTTAATTCAACTCTAATTGGTAGGCGACCTTGCAATTCTGGCAGTAAGTCTGATGGTTTAGCTAAGTGAAAAGCGCCTGAAGCGATAAACAAGATATGGTCGGTTTTTACCGGACCGTGTTTAGTTGTAACTGTAGTACCTTCTATTAGAGGAAGCAAATCACGTTGAACACCTTCACGACTAACATCAGTTTTGGTGTTTTGTTTAGTAGCGATTTTATCTACTTCGTCAAGGAAAACTATACCGTCATTTTGTACCATATCAATGGCGAGTTTTATAATTTGTTCTTCGTCTAATAATTTATCGCTTTCCTCATTTAAAGCTAATTCATAGGCTGTTCGAACTTGCATTTTGCGCAATTTCATTCGCGGTCCGCCCATAGCTTTACCAAGCATATCGCTTAAGTTAAGTACGCCCATTTGACCACCAGGCATACCAGGAATATCCATAGCATTAAATGGTGAGGTTGGAGCTTCTTGAGCTTCTATTTCAATTTCACGATCATCTATTTTGCCTTCGGAAAATAATTTTTCGTATTTCTCGCGAGTTTTTTCACTAGTGGTAGTGCCAACTAAAGCATCTAATACTCTATTTTTAGCATTAATGGTAGCTTTGTCATATACTTCTTTATGCATTTTCTTGCGAACGATTGTAATGGCGATATCGACCAAATCACGAATAATTGAATCCACATCTCGGCCCACATAACCAACTTCAGTAAATTTAGTTGCTTCAACTTTAATGAAAGGCGAATTAGCAAGTTTAGCTAAGCGTCTAGCAATTTCAGTTTTACCAACTCCGGTTGGGCCAACCATCAAAATATTTTTGGGTACTATTTCATCGCGTAAATTATCCGGTACTTGTTTGCGGCGCCAGCGATTGCGTAAAGCAATGGCTACTGCTTTCTTAGCATTATCTTGGCCAATTATATAACGATTCAGCTCGTTTACTATTTGGGTTGGAGTTAAAGATTCTAGATTTTCCATAGCTTAAATCACTTCCATCGTTAAATTATCATTAGTGTAAACACATATCTCGCTGGCTATTTTCATTGATTTTTTTACGATATCTTCAGCGGATAATTCGGGTATATCAATTAGGGCTCGAGCAGCGGAAAGAGCGTAATTTCCACCAGATCCAATAGCTGCAACGCCATTTTCTGGCTCTAATACATCACCATTGCCAGTTATAATTAAGGTAATTTCTGTGTCCATTACAATCATCATTGCTTCAAGGCGACGAAGATATTTATCGGTACGCCAATCTTTTGCAAGTTCAACAGCGGAACGCATTAATTGACCGGTATGTTTTTCTAACTTTTCCTCTAATCGCTCAAATAAAGTTAAAGCATCAGCCGTAGCTCCGGCGAAGCCAGCTATTATTTTACCGCCGGCCAAAACCCGTAATTTTTTAGCAGTGGTTTTGATTATACTTGGACCAAATGAAACCTGTCCATCTGCACCTATTACAGATTTACCATTTTTTCTTACTGAAAGAATAGTGGTTCCGTGCCAACTATTATCTTGCATGATTATCTATCCTTTTAAAAAGCAGTGTTAGCCTTAAGTTATACCAAACTACGCTCAGCTAGTAAACGAGGAAATATTTTAAATGTATTTATAGTTTATATGGTTATAATATCTATATAAGTATCATTTGATGAGAAATAAAGAGATGAAAAGAAATATTACCGCAAAAGATGCATTTAAATACATTATTAAGTGTGTAAGGCCATTCCATGCTGCAATTTTTGTAATGTTTTCAGTAGCAATTTTTTGGGCTGTCGATTTATCCTTACGTCCATTTATCTTAAAGATTATTCTTAATAAAGTTGCAGAAGGTTCAGCGGAAAATATTTTTTCATATCTATCTGTTTCAGCTATCTCATACGCTTTAATGTCGTTCTTAGCTCCAGTTTTTTTTAGATTACATGGATATTTTGTTGAGATTCAGATGACTCCAAGACTTAGAGAGAGGATCTCGAATGAGGCGTTAAATGATTTGCTTGATCAGAGCCATAGTTACTATCAGCGAAGCTATTCTGGTAGCTTAGCTAATAAAATAAATGATCTAATGAGCCATGTACCTACAATTATTCAGATCGTAATCGACCAATTTTTTAGTAATTTTTTGGCTTTAATTATCGCCGCTTATGTTTTATGGCAGGTCAATGACTTGTTTGCAATTATTATGTTAAGCTGGGTAATGTTATTTATGTTAGGTAGTCTGTTTTTTGCTAGGCATTTATCAGAGCTTTCGGCTAATTGGTCTGAATATACTGCAATTATTACTGGTAAAATAGTAGATATACTTTCTAATATCTTATCAGTTAGATTATTCAGTAGCAAAAATTTAGAAAAAGAATTGTTGGCTCAAACTTCAGAGCGAGCTGTTATTGCTGAGCAAAAATTTTACTGGTTTTATTTTTGGATTTGGGTTGTTTATGGTTCGCTTTTTTCGGTTATTCAAGCTTTAAATTTATATTATCTTATCAAAGGTAGACAAGAGGGTTGGATAAGCATAGGTGACTTCGCTTTAGTGCTTACTATTAATATTGCTATTGTAGAATTTATTTGGGTATTAACTAGAAAGTTATCAGAATTTTCTAGATCATTAGGGATTATCATTCAAGCATTACAAGCTATTACTGAAGAACCAGAAATTAAAGATATTCCAGAGGTAAAACAGCTAAAAGTTTTTGCTGGAAAAGTTAGTTTTGAAGACGTGACTTTTCATTATAAGAGCGCTATTCCATTATTTAAAAATATGTCAGTAGTAATTGAGGCCGGGCAAAAAGTTGGATTGGTAGGTTATTCAGGTAGTGGAAAATCTACTTTTGTAAATGTAATAATTCGCCTTTATGATATTAATCAAGGGAAGATTTGCATAGATGATCAAGATATCTCTAAAGTAACTCAAGATTCTTTAAGAGATTTTATTGGAATGATTCAGCAGGATCCATCCTTATTTCATCGAACTTTAATGGATAATATTCGTTATGGGAAAAAAGATGCTACTGAACAAGAAGTTATTGAAGCTGCTAAACGTGCTTATGCCGATGAATTTATTGCTAAAATACCGGAAGGGTATCAAACTATTGTTGGTGAGAGGGGAGTAAAGCTTTCTGGGGGGCAGCGCCAAAGAATTGCAATAGCTAGAGCTATCCTTAAGAATGCTCCAATTCTAATTTTAGATGAAGCTACTTCTCAACTTGATTCGGTGACTGAAAGCTACATTCAAGATTCTTTAACTGATTTAATGGAAGGAAAAACTACTCTAGTGGTTGCTCATCGGCTCTCAACCTTACTACATATGGACCGTATTCTTGTTTTTGATCAAGGTGAAATTGTAGAAGACGGAACTCATCAAGAATTATTAGCTAAAGCTGGTTTATATAAAACTCTCTGGGATGCTCAAGTGGGTGGATTCTTACCGCAAAAAAAGGTGGAGTAGGGGAAGAGGAGGTATGAAATATTGTTATGTAGGTTATACTATAGAAGCAGTGCGATGCCGTCACCCTTGAACAAGCGCAAGCGAAGTTCGAGGGGCCAGATTAAATCTCTTATAGTGTTGAGTATTCAAAGATTTTAAAAGATTTCAACTGGACCCTCGGCTGCACTTCGTTTGCCAAGGGTAACGCCCATTCTTGATTTTTAGGCAAAAAGCTATTTTTATCTATCTCTTCTACTCAAACCCAATTGGTTTTACTAATCCGCGACTGAAAACTGTAATTGCTTTAAATAATTTGCCCATTTGTTTGTTATCAATCAATCGACTGCAGCCGGAATCAATCTCTTCTTGCTGGGCAAGAGTTGCATTATCTCTTAAGCTTTTAGCTCGAATCTGGATCCCCAGTTTTTTTAAAAATTCTCCTTGAGTTATGCTACCAGCCACCTGAACATTATTAATTGTAGCTGCTTTTTTTAGAGCATAAAAATCTACATGTGCAGTGAGATCGGCTTGTCCTACGTCATTGAATATAGGATGAAAGCGATGATTCTTGATTGCCTGCATACTGCTGCTATAGGACTCGCGCTCAGTAGGTTCGTAGTCATAACCATAGTCAATGGCAAGTAAATAGCCCATTGATTTATGTAGAAGCTTACTTAAGTGCTGAATGATTTCTTCAGCAGCTCTACAAATTTCGACAACTGCTCCATTTTTGGCGTTAGGATGCTCCATATTTAGTGTTTCACTAAAAATTTTTGGTAACGCTGTTTGAAGAGAATAAAATTCTTCAGCATGAAGACCTACTGCTTGTTCATACCAAGCATTTTTATGTTTGATATATTGATTTATTGGTAAACAATCGAAAAACTCATTAGCGATTATAATTAGAGGATCATCATTCGGTAAAGAATAAACAGCTTGATGCCAAGTGCAATTAATATCATATGGAGCTAAACGTTGTTTTTGAATAATGATTAATGGATGATTGCTATCAACTAAATGAAGGTTTAAAGCCTTATGAAAGCCTTGAACATGCTTGGTAGCCCTAAGTAAGTCATCCATTAAGCTTGCGCGCCCAGGTCCTAATTCCACTAGATTAAACCTGGCTGGTCGATTCATTTTAACCCAGCAATCTACGCAATATACACCTAGCATTTCACCAAATAATTGGCTAATTTCTGGAGCAGTGATAAAGTCACCATTTTTACCAATTGGATTATGCTTAACGTAATAACCTTCATTACTGTCATACATAGCCTCTGACATAAATTGAGCCATGGTGATTGATCCAGCCTGTTCTATTGCTTGCCTTATGTTTCCTCTTATTTTCATTTTGCTTTATTCACTATGCTATAAAAAATTAGTGTTATACCGACTATAATCATTGGTAATGATAGTACTTGCCCCATAGTAATTTCGGCAATTATAAAGCCTAAATGCTCATCTGGTTGACGATAATTTTCTATTAAACCACGGAATAAAGCGTAAAATAATAAAAATAAACCAGAGATCATTCCGCTATAGCGTTGAATTTTAGTATATCTAAAGAGAGTAAAAAGAATAATAAATAGCAACAAGCCTTCAGTTAATGCTTCATATAATTGGCTTGGATGTCTAGGTTCTGTTTGTCCTGGAAAAACAATCCCCCAAGCTACATCGGTATATCTGCCCCATAATTCAGCATTAATAAAATTAGCAAGTCTACCAAAAAATAAGCCAATGGGAGTGGCGATGGCTAGTAAGTCCATAACTTGAAAATATTTTATTTTATTAATCCTGCAATAGGTAAAGGCTGCAATAATTACGCCTAATAGTCCGCCATGAAAGGACATACCTCCTTCCCAGGTACGCATTATATTTAACGGATTTTCTAAATTATAAGCCAAGTCATAAAAAATTACATAACCCAAACGCCCACCTATAACAATACCTACTATGAGTGAAGTGATTAAATCATCAATGTTTTTATCCTTTAGAGGAGCTAATGAGCCCGTTCTATTTAAATATTTGATATAGCTCCACGACAGTAAAATCCCAACTACGTATGAGAGTGAATACCAAGTTATTTTAAATGGAGTATCGCCAAAAGAAAAAATAACTGGATCAATATTAGGAAAAGCGATGGTCATTGTTGTTACTACAGATAATTATTGATATAATATAGTTGATTTACGATACCAGTTTTCGCGTCATCCCTGACGAGGACGAAGTCTAAGATCAGGGATATCAGGAGTTTATATCCTCATGATATCCATGATCGCGCTGCTTTCGGCAGCTTGTCAGGGATGACGCAGTAACTCTACAAATGCAGTTATTACTGAATATTAGTACCAATATTAAGATAATATACCATTATATAACTTTCAAGATAGGAGAAAAATTATGACTGAGGAAAATAAACAGCCAACCAGTGATTTGGGTAAAATATTTGGCAGTGCAGTATCAGGGGTGGCTGGGATGATGAGTGATCTAAAAGCTCAGATGCATGAAAAAATAGAAAGTTATCTAGCCAAAATGGACTTAGTAAAAAGAGAAGAGTTTGAGGTATTACAAGCTATGGTTGCGCAAAGCAGATTAGAGCAAGAAGAGCTGAAGAAGAGACTAATTTCCCTAGAAGAAGATAGCAAAAAGTAATAATCTAGGTGCGGTTAACTTATATTAATCTTCTTGTTTGTTGTAATTTATTATGTATATTGTTGCTTTAGTAACTAGTTTATTAAATAAAAAAACTTAATCGAAAGAGGGAACTATGTCAATTGATTACAAATACTGCAACAAAATTATGTCGAATTGGAAGGACGCATCTGGTTTTTTTAGAACTTTTATATCTTATGATAATAAGACTCCTATTAAGAAAGGGGATACATTTTTCCCTGAATTTGCAAGTAATGCTGAATTAACTAATAGTAAATATACTGCTTTTATTCAAAGTCTTAGTGAATTTGTTATTTCTGCAGCAAATAATAATCCATATTATAATGAGTGGTGCTCTTCGAATGAACATCAAGATCTAAAAGGGGATATAAATTATGGAACACTTCGCACTTGCGTACAAGTTATAAAAACTATTTTAGATGCAGAAATGCAGGATTTATGTCATCCTAAAGGTGACTTATAAATTTAGCTTACTCTAAACTTACTTAATAATAGCTCAAATAGTTTTCTATAATGAGTTAAGGTCAAGAATAAAATCCGCTTCGGTCAAGTGTTAGTATTGGCCGAAGGCTCAGTATTTTAATTGCAAATTCTAAATCTTACTATAAAAGTGTTTTCTTCGGATTTTACGTTTACAATCATACTGTAGCCTCATAATCTAATACTTTAATATGTCAAAGTTAACTTGCCTACCTTTTAAATTCCCCCTTGTATGCTTTGATATATTGATCTATATTCTCAATTAATTACCAAGTATTAAAGGGAACTAATAATGGGCAAATATAGCAATATACTAAAATTATTGATTATCTTCTTGGGTGGAGCTTTGATGTGGTTTACTCCAATGACCACCGAAATTTCACTGCAAGCATGGCATTTATTCGTTATTTTCATCTGTACTATGGTTGGTATAGTGCTCAGCCCAATGCCTATCAGCGCTGTAGCTTTACTTGGTTCAGGTTCATGCATAGTTTTAGGAGTATTAACTACTCAGCAAGTGCTTAATGGTTTTGCTGAAAAAGTAGTATGGTTATTGGTTTTTGCCTTTCTAATTGCACGTGGGATCATTAAGACTGGTCTTGGTAAACGGATAGCTTATTATTTTATTTCAAAGATTGGCAAAACCACCTTAGGTCTATCTTATGGATTGGTATTCACAGAATTTTTGCTGTCTCCGCTTATACCTAGTGTAACTGCTCGTGGTGGCGGTGTGATCTATCCAATTGCCAAGTCTTTAGTAGAAGTTTTGACTGATGGACAAGGTGAGGGTGGTAGTCATCCTGGGTTTAAGCGTACGATGGGCTATATAGGTCAAGTTTGTTTTCAAACTAATGTGATTACTAGTGCGATGTTTTTAACTGCTATGGCGGCTAATCCACTGGTCCAAAGCTTTGCTCATAAAGCTGGAATAGAAATCACTTGGGGAAGTTGGGCTTTAGGAGCTATAGTTCCAGGTATTATTAGCTTGATATTAGTACCTCTAATCATTTATTGGATGCATCCACCTGCTATTAAATATTCACCAGAAGCTCCGCAGCATGCTTTAGAAGCCTTAAAACAAATGGGTAAAGTTACACTAAAAGAGTTCATTATGATACTAACCTTTGCTGCGCTGATTATAGGTTGGATTTTAGATAAGAAAATAGGTATTGATGCTACCGCCGTTGCGATGTTAGGAGTGGTA
>CANDYO010000051.1 GCA_947424995.1 Rickettsiales bacterium
ATATAAAAAACTGGTGACATAACCGAACCGGTTATAGCTACAAGTTCTAAATAAATGAAAGGTGCTGTTCCGCCAAACAAAGCTGCACTGAAGTTATAAGATAATGCGATTCCTGTAAAGCGAATATTAGTTGGGAATAATTCAACTAATATAGCTGGTATTGGTCCCATATAAGCTCCTAAAGCTATGCCAAAGATAGTTTGAGCAATTAGAGGGTAAACAAATCCCCCTTTAAGTAACATACAAAAAGTTGGGTAAGCTATGGCTGCCATAATGATTGCGCTGATAAGTAATACTGGTTTACGTCCATATAAATCAGATAACCAACCAGTGATTGGAATAGCGATCATAAAAGCTACGATAGCAATACCGTTAATTAACAATGCATCATGTAAGGTAGCTCCAGCGTAATGCTGAAGAAAAGTTGAGAAAAAAGCTACAAAGGTATAGAATGGTACAGTTACTGTTATATATAAAGCAGTAGCTATTAAAAGCTCTTTCCAATGATTTTTGAAAACCCCACGAATTGGAGCTTTAGAGATATTTCCGTGTTTTTTTGCTTCTAAGTATATTGGGCTTTCATCGACATGATTACGGATATAAAAAGCTACCATCCCAATCGCTAAACTAATAATGAATGGTAAGCGCCATCCCCAAGAAATAAAATTTTCTTCTGATAGATAATTAGAAAATCCTAAAGATACCACTATACCCAGAAGCACTCCGGCTCCAAGGCTAAACATCGATGCGCTGCCGATAAGACCACGTTCATTACTTGGAGCATGTTCTACTAAAAAGGTCATACATCCACTAAATCCACCGCCTAAGGCTAAGCCTTGCAGTAAACGAATGATGGTTAAACAGATTGGAGCAGCTATGCCGATTTGTTGGTAGCTTGGAATAAAACCAATTAGAGCAGTTGGAATAGCCATCATTAAAATGGAGAATACTAATGCAGATTTTCTGCCGAATTTATCACCTAGTATTCCAAATAAAATCCCTCCGATAGGACGCATCACAAATCCGACTGCAAATATGCCAAAAGTGGCTAAAAGCGAAGTGAAGTAATCATCCGATGGAAAAAATAATTGACTAATTATTGTTGAAAATTGTACGTACAAAACAAAATCGTACCATTCCAAAGCATTACCAATCATACTAGATATCAAAATCTTTCGCATAAACCCTCTTTAAATAAATATAGACTTCTCTAGTTTTTTTTGCTCGTCATCCCTGGCGAAAGAACTTTAAAAGCGCTTGAGACCAGGGATTTTCAGAGAAAATAAACTCATGATATCCCCGATCTCGCCGATTCGCGGCTTGTCAGAGATGACAGTGTAGGTAGTGTAGGTAGTGTAGATTCTCTCAAAAATAATAACCTAATACTAAATAGATAGCTTAAAAAGATGTTTTTTAAAAGAAAATAATATGTTGCATAGCAGCATAGTTTATTTATTAATAGTATAATTTAACCTATTTTATAAGCTGTAGTTATAGGTTAAAATGGCTGTATTTAAGGAGATGCAGAGATAAAACTATTGCAGATATAGTAAAAAATAATTATACAAATTATAGATATTATTATATAGGTAAAGTTTGGGTTAGTTTTATCAATTTTAGGAATATCTATAGATAGAGATAATTCTTTTTCTACTTCTTCAGTGCTAATTTCAATATCAGAAATTTTTAATAGTTTTAAATATTGCTTCAAATAGCCATAATAATATGTTTTAGAATCGAAATAGCCTACATCATCATTTTCTATAGCAATGATATATTGTTTTCTTATTTTTAGCTCTTTTGAGATATCGTTTATGCTAAGAGCATTTTCAATTCTTTTATTTTGAATATATTGGCCTATTGCATTCATATTAGATTAGCCTCTGATAATTTATTAATTAAAATTAAATTACAAGATCATTATTATAAAATTATATAGATGTTGCAATAAAATTATTGCATCTCTTAAATTTACATTGCAATCAACTTATGTTATCTTGGCTTTTAGGATTAGAGTAATTTAAAAATTATTAAAATGTTCGTCATCCCTGACGAAAGCGCTTAAAAAGCGCTTGAGATCGGGGATCTCATGAAGATATGGACTCCTGAGATCCCCGGTCGCGCTATGCTTCCAGCATAGCTTGCTAGGGATGACGCTTCCCAGTTTTAAAACTAATTAGTTAGAGCTTAAAAATTATATGAAAATCATAGCAGGTAATAGTAATTTACCATTAGCTCAAGGGATTTCTGATCTTCTCAAATCGCCCTTGTTGCATAGTAATGTTCGTAAGTTTAGCGATGGAGAGGTACGAGTTGATATTTTAGATTCAGTACGCGGAGAAGATATTTTTATTATCCAATCTACTTCAACCCCTGCCAATGATCATTTGATGGAGTTATTAATCTGTTTAGATGGATTAAAGCGCGCTTCAGCAAAAAGAATTACGGCAGTTATTCCATATTTTGGTTATGCAAGGCAGGATCGTAAGTCTAGTTCTAGAACGCCAATTTCAGCAAAGTTAGTGGCTGATTTATTGACTGTTGCTGGATGCGACCGAGTTTTGACTCTAGATCTACATGCTGAGCAAATTCAAGGATTTTTTGATATACCGGTAGATAATTTGTTTGCAGCTCCAGTATTCGTAAATGATATAAAAAGTAATTTTGATTTAGCTGAATTGGTAATTGTTTCACCGGATGTGGGAGGAGTAGTTAGAGCTCGCCATATTGCGCAACAGCTTGGTTGTGGTTTAGCTATTGTTGATAAAAGGCGTGAAAAGCCTGGTCAATCTGAAGTAATGAATATTATCGGTGAAGTTAAAGATAAAAATTGTATTTTAGTTGATGATATTATTGACTCTGGTGGAACTTTGTGCAATGCTGCAACTGCATTATTAAAACAGAATGCTAAAGCAGTTTATGCTTATGTAACTCATCCAGTTTTATCTGGTCAAGCTGTAGATTTGATTAGTAAGTCAGATTTGAGTAAGCTAGTAGTTACGGATAGTATCCATCTAACTTCTCAAAAACATATAGATAAGGTTAGAGTAATTACGATAGCGAATTTAATGGCTGAGGCCATAAAAAGAATAGCATTTGAAAAATCCATGTCAGATTTATTTGCTTAAATAATTTTTATCTGTATTATGTATTTTTAAAAAATAAAATTAAGAAGGAAAAAACATGTCAAATATTCACTCATTACAAGCCGAAGATAGAAGCGTTATGGGCACGGGACCGGCTAGAGAATTAAGAAGAAGATCAATGGTGCCAGCCACTATTTATGGAGCAGGAAAAACTCAGGTTATGCTAGCTTTGCCGCTTAAAGAATTAACCTTAGAATATCGTAAACAAGGATTTCTATCTCATATGTTTGATATTCAAGTTGGTAAAGATAAGTACCGGGTATTACCAAAAGCGATTCAACTTCACCCTGTAACTGATCAAATTGAACATATGGATTTTATTCATATTGATAAAAATACTAAAGTTAAAACTAACGTTAGTATTCACTTTATTAACGAAGCGAAATGTCCTGGTATTAAACTAGGTGGTGTATTAACAATCGCTCGCCATGATTTAGAAGTATATAGCTTACCAGATGCTATCCCAGAAAGCATTGAAGTTGATATTGCCGAATTAAACGTTGGTCAAAATATCCACGTTAGAGACATTGTATTGCCAAAAGGTGTAGAGACTAAGGTTGATTCAAACGTTACTATTGCGGCTGTAGTTGCTGGTAAAGTTGAAGTAGAATCAACTGAAGACGCGGCATCAACAGCTGCAGAAAAATAATTTTACTAAGATATAGACTTTTTAAAAAGGCGGCCTTAGGGTCGCCTTTTTTTATGGGTTAGTTAGTCCGCGTCATCCCTGTATGTGTTCATCTTTTCGGTTACAAGGTTAGCAATAAATAAGCTACGCATTATCCCTGGCAAGCTATGCTGGAGGCATGAGCTAAGACCGGGGATCTCAGGAGTTTTCTTCCTCACGAGATCTCCGATCTCGTAAAACCAGGCAAAGCCTAGTTTTACTTCGTCAGGGATGACGCGTAATTTTTAATTCACGCTAAACTTTGCTTCGGTTTTTGCTTTTACTTCATCTAAAGTAACGTTAGGTGCTAGTTGGATCAAATGCATTCCATCGTTATCAATGTCCATAATAGCTAAGTCAGTTATTATTCGATCTACACAGGCTTTTCCAGTTAATGGGAATGTACATTCTTTTAATAATTTAGCGCTGCCATCTTTGGCTGCATGTTCCATTAAAATAACCACTCTTTTTACGTTGGCTACTAAGTCCATCGCTCCTCCCATGCCTTTGATCATCTTTCCTGGAATAGTCCAATTAGCTAGATCACCTTGCTCTGATACTTGTAGAGCGCCTAAAATGGTTAGGTCTATATGACCTCCACGAATCATTGCAAAAGAATAAGCGCTATCAAAATAACAGCTCTCCGGTAATTGAGTAATGGTTTGTTTGCCGGCGTTGATAAGATCTGGATCTTCTTCTCCTTCATATGGAAAGGGGCCCATGCCGAGCATACCATTTTCGCTTTGCAGGACTACTTTAACTCCGTGCGGAATAAAGTTTGAAACATTGGTTGGGATACCTATACCTAAATTTACATAAAAACCGTCCTTAAGTTCTTTTTCTGCTGCAATTTTGCACATTTCATCTGCGGTCCATGCCATAATAGTCTCCTTAATTTTTTGGTCGGTTAGTGATTTTTTCAATATGCTTCTCAAAGTTGGCTTTAAATAAGCGCTTAACGAAGATGCCAGGAGTATGAATGTGATCTGGATCTAGTTCCCCGATCTCAACAATTTCTTCAACTTCAACGATGGTAATTTTAGCTGCAGTAGCCATAATCGGGCCAAAATTTCTAGCAGTTTTACGAAAAATAAGGTTACCAGCTTTATCAGCTTTATAAGCTTTAATTATGGCTATATCTGCAAATAAACCAGTTTCTAAGAGATAAGTTTTGCTATCAAATATTTTATGTTCTTTGCCTTCGGCAACTATAGTGCCAACTCCAGTTTTGGTGTAGAAACCAGCGATGCCAGCCCCACCAGCACGGATTCTTTCGGCCAAAGTGCCTTGCGGGTTAAATTCAACCTCAATTTCTTTGTCTAAGTATTGTTGCTCAAAAGTTTTGTTCTCGCCTACGTAAGAAGAAACCATTTTTTTCACTTGATGGTTTTTAAGCAGAATACCTAGGCCAAAATCATCAACTCCACAGTTATTGCTGATGATCGTGAGACCTTTTATCTTCGAGTTGTAAAGCTCTAGAATCGAATTTTCAGGAATACCGCATAAACCAAAGCCACTAGCCATAATGGTTAGATCATCTTTTAAAATTCCTGTTAGTGCTTCTTTAGCGTTATTATATATTTGTACCATATTTTTAAACTCGTAAGTTATACCAATTTTCGCGTCATCCCTGGCAAGCTACAGCGGGTATCTTATGAAGAAAAGCTCCTGATCTCCAGCGCTAACGCGCTTTCGTCAGGGATGACGCATCCACTTAGAAAATATTCAGTTATCACTGAAGGTTAGTATCGTTCATAATTGAACAAGATTCGCTTAAGTATAATAGAAGTTTTTAAAAAAGAGGAGGGTTATTTTTTAAAGTTACTAAATTCCTTAGGGTTTAAAATTGGTCTTTCGTTAGGTGCAGTTCATAATAGAGCTTTAGTATTGACAAGTGAAAGAAGTTAATGTTATAAAGTGATTGGCGTAGCCAAACTTAAAGAGAGGTTTTATATGTCTAGCCTAACTCAAAACGATCTATATAAACTAATTGAAAAAAAATGTATACAACAAGGTTATGAAGAGTTTATTGAACTTCATGGACTTAGAGATGCATGCAAAGAATATAAAAATACTGATGCTGCTTTTAAGAGTTTGGGATTACACGAAGCACATTATATAAATGGATTTATACCTCCTAAAGCTATTGCGTACCATTGTTCATCTTCTATTACTGTAGTAGATGAAAATAATACATGCTCTGAAGGTTATGAAGGTGGATGTCGCAATGTAGTCGTAATTGATGTAGAGTTGTCTTTTAATGATATTTGCAACTACGCTTAAAATTGACTTAATTATTTAATAATGCCTGCAATCCAATTTGTGCATATGGCCTCCTAGGAATAAATTTGTGGTAAAAATTATCCTAGAGGCTTTTTCTTCTTTTTAAAAGGGCTTCCAAAAAATATTCGTCTCTACCTCACCTTCAATTGAAGAACTCCTCCGGAAAGATTTTTTCTCATCCAGTCTCACATGTGTTCGAACTTAGACACTAATTTAAAGAAAATTATCAAGATGCTTGCATAAAATAGATTTTATCGGCTATAGTTAAGAAAAATATTATAATACCATTTTTTGCGTTATCTTGGGCGAGGACGAAGTCCTAGACCTTAGGATCTCGTGAGAAAAAAGACTCCTGAGATCCATGGTTGCTTAGATAAAGAGGCTTGCCAGGGATGACGCGCTAAGAGTTTGTTAAACTAATAGAGACTTGGTATAATCTAAAAATAAGAATAAAAATTATGAAAATAGCAGTTTTAAAAGAAAGAGCTTTGGGTGAACAAAGAGTAGCAATTTCTCCTGAAATGGTTAAAAAGCTTGTGTCACAAGGAGTAGAAATTCGTATTGAACAAGGAGCAGGAGAGCTTTCTTCTATCAGTGACGAAGAATATATTCAAGCTGGAGCTAAAGTTTCTAAAGTATTGTTAGAGATAGTTGCTGATGCCGATGTAATTTTAAAAGTTCAGCCTTCTCCACAAACTAACTCTTCTAAGGAAGATGATCTAACCGAACTTGCCTTTATAAGACCTGGTGCAACTTTAATAGGTTTGCTTTCTCCTTATAATAATAAAGAGTTACTTGAAACTTATGCTAGTAAAAAGGTAACTTCAGTGGCGATGGAATTAGTGCCAAGAATTACTAAAGCACAAGGTATGGACGTATTATCCTCACAAAGTAATTTAGCTGGGTATATGGCAGTTATTAGAGCTGCTAATGAATATGGTCGAGCTTTTCCTATGATGATGACAGCTGCAGGTACTGTATCGCCAGCAAGAGTTTTAGTGATGGGCGCTGGGGTTGCAGGTTTGCAAGCGATTGCTACAGCTAGAAGACTCGGAGCTATAGTTTCAGTTTTTGATGTTCGCTCAGTTGCAAAAGAGCAAGTGGAAAGTCTGGGAGCTACGTTCGTAGAAGTGCCAGCTGAAGAAGATGGATCTACAGGTGCAGGTTACGCTAAAGAAATGAGTGAAGAATATAAACTTAAGCAAAAACAATTGATTCACGATACTATCAAAAAGAGTGATATTGTTATTACTACTGCATTGATTCCAGGCAGACCGGCACCACAGCTTGTCTCTTTAGAAATGGTAAAAGATATGCGAGCAGGTTCAGTGATTATAGATTTGGCGGCCGCAAATGGTGGCAACTGTGAAGGGATGGTGGCTGACAAGGTAGTACTTTATAATAATGTTAAAATTATTGGTTATAGCAATTTACCAACTGCTCTTGCAGCTGATGCCAGCCGGTTATATTCACGTAATTTATATAATTTCCTAGAATATATTACCAATAAAGAATTTAAGACTATTGAGATAAATTTTGATGATGAAATTATCAAAGCTTGCGTATTAACCTACGATGGGCAAATTATTCATCCAAATTTTAAAGAATAAACATTTAAGGAGGATTAAATGTCGAATAATATTTCTGGGGCATTAAAAAATGCTGATGAAGTTGTCCAGCATGTTAAAGTTTTATCAGAGCAGGCTAATGGTTTAGCGAGTAAGTTACATCTTCTTGCTGCAGAGCCAGTACAACAAATAACGACTGGGGTAGATCCATTAATTTTTGCCATTACTATTTTTGTATTGGCTTGTTTTGTTGGATATTATGTGGTGTGGAAAGTTACTCCAGCGCTACATACTCCTTTAATGGCGGTGACTAATGCCATTTCTGGTATTATTATCGTCGGAGCAATTATAGCTCTTGGACCAAAAGACTTTAGCATAGCTAAAGTTTCTGGGTTTATTGCCGTAACTTTAGCTGCGGTGAATATTTTCGGTGGTTTTTTGGTTACCCAAAGAATGTTAGCAATGTTTAGAAAGAAATAGCCATGACAACACAAATTTCATCACTACTTTATTTAATTTCTGCAGTTTGTTTTATCTTCGCTTTGAAGGGGTTATCTTCTCCTAAAAGTGCTAGATCTGGTAATTTTATTGGTATACTCGGAATGGGGTTGGCAATTTTTACTACCTTTAATCATCCGTCTATGGAAAGTGATTCTATAACATTGATAGGAATAGCTCTAGGCGGTATTATCGGTTTAGTTATTGCGAAGAAAATTCAGATGACCGCGATGCCGCAATTGGTAGCAGCTTTCCACTCTCTTGTGGGCTTAGCAGCTGTGTTTATCGCTATTGCAGTTTATTCGAATCCAGAAGCTCATAATATCGGTGTTAGCGGCCATCTAAAATTAGCTAATTTAATTGAGCTTGGGCTAGGGGCTGTTATCGGCGCTATTACTTTTTCTGGTTCAGTAGTTGCTTTTCTTAAATTACAAGGAATTATGAAAGGTAATCCTGCTCGTTTTGCAGGGCAGCATTTACTCAATTTAGCTATTGGGCTTGCGATATGTTTTTTCCTATACGCTTTTTGCGCAGACCAATCAGCGATTACTTTCGGCTTGATTATAGTTCTTGCATTATTATTGGGATTCTTACTGATTATACCAATCGGTGGAGCTGATATGCCAGTAGTTGTATCGATGCTTAACTCTTATTCTGGTTGGGCAGCAGCGGGTATTGGTTTCACTCTATCAAATAGTTTACTGATTATTACTGGAGCCTTGGTTGGTGCTAGTGGTGCTATTTTGAGTTACATTATGTGCAAAGCAATGAATAGATCATTATTCAATGTTATTTTTGGTGGCTTTGCTACGGCTGGAGCAGCGGCGCAAATTGCAGGTGTTGAAGATAGGCCAGTGAAAAGCATATCAGCTGAGGATGCAGCTTTTATTCTTAAAAACTCGCAAAGTGTGGTTATTGTTCCTGGTTATGGGATGGCAGTTGCTCAAGCTCAGCATACCGTAAAAGAAATGGCAGAATATTTAAGAAAACATGGGGTTAAAGTGCGTTATGCTATTCATCCTGTAGCCGGTAGAATGCCAGGCCATATGAATGTATTGCTCGCTGAAGCTGGAGTTAATTATGAAGATGTATTCGAATTAGAAGATATTAATAGAGATTTTGCTAGTACTGATGTGGCGTTCGTAATTGGTGCTAATGATATCACTAATCCAGCTGCAAAAACTGATCCAACTAGCCCTATCTATGGTATGCCAATTTTAGAAGTTGCAGCTGCTAAAACAGTGTTATTTATTAAGCGTGGAATGGCACCTGGTTATGCGGGGGTTGAAAATGAATTATTCTTTAGAGATAATACTATGATGCTTTTTGGTGATGCTAAAAAAGTTACCGAATCAATACTTAAAGATCTTGAGGCTGCTTAAATGTCGCTTGCAGAATTAAATCTATTAGAGATCATAAAATCCACTCAAGAAGCTGCTATTGCTTGCTATGACCATATCGGTAAAGGTAATGAAAAATTAGCTGACAAGGCGGCTGTTGATGCTATGCGTAGTAGTTTAAATCAGATGGATTTCAAAGCAAAAATAGTTATCGGAGAAGGTGAGCGTGATGAAGCTCCGATGCTTTATATCGGTGAAGAAGTAGGCCTTTTACGTGAATTAGCAATAATTTCTTCATATGATATAGCAGTTGACCCACTAGAAGGAACAACTATTTGTGCATCGAATTTGCCTGGTTCGCTAGCGGTACTTGCTATTAGTGATCATGGCTCAATGCTACATGCTCCTGACGTTTATATGGATAAAATAGCTTCATTTATCCCTGCAGAAAAGCAGGTAATAGATTTAGACAATTCAGTAAAAGAAAATTTAAGAAATATTGCTAATTATAAAAAAGTTGATATTAGTGATTTAAACGTCATTATTTTAAATAGAACTAGGCACTTAGAAATAATTGCTAAAGTTCGTGAAGCTGGAGCTAGAATAAAGCTAATTGATGATGGAGATGTGGCAGCGGTAATTGCTGTTGCAAAGGCCCAAGCTGACTTATATTTAGGTATTGGTGGAGCTCCAGAAGGTGTCCTAGCTGCTGCTGCGCTTAAGACTTTAGGTGGGCAAATGATGGGACGCTTACTTTTTAAAGATGATGCTGAAAGAGCTAAGGCCAACAAGCTTGGCATTCTAGACCTAAATAAAAAATATCACCTAAATGATTTAGTTAGCCAAGATGCTATTTTCTGTGCTACTGGAGTTACCACCGGTAATCTATTAAATGGGGTAGAAAAAAATGGTAAGCTTTGGAAAACTCATTCACTAATTTTATCCTCCATTAATAAGCAAATAATCAAAATCGAACTTAGTTCATAAGTATTTAAACTAAAATACTTTCTTCCTTGCTTAATTGCTAATTTTAGCTCATGCAACGGTATTATTATTTTTTTATTGCAACCACTACAGATACGTGTTTCAATTATTAGTTGGGGAAATAGTATTGGAGTTAAGAAGCTAATGAAAAAAAGAACGAATAGTGATGAAAGTGAAGGTAGTACCGATGATGGTACAGAGTCTTTAACTACTCTGAGTAGTAGTAGTAAAGAGTCTTTAGATAGAGCAGATAGTCCTATTTCATCTGAAGCTTCGAGTGATAAGGGTATATCTAATAGTGATAGTTTAGACTCTTTAACTAGTGCTGGTAAATCAGGTAGTGATAGTAGTGATGAGTCTTTAACTAGCTCAGATAGTAGAGCAGATAGTAGAGCAGATAGTAGAGCAGATAGTCCTATCTCATCTGAGACTTCAAGTGCTGAATCAATAGATAGTGCTGAAGCATCTGATGGAGTTTTATCTAATTCGGTTGCACTTTTAAGGACTGCTTATGATTTTGCATTTGATCAAATAGAAAAAGAAGAGAACCAAAAATCTGAAGCTCAGTATCACGATGAAGAAAGATATACTTCTCTAGCAAATACAATTAACGATTTTATTGGACAGTATGATCTACAAATCTCTAAACAAGGCAGTGATTTAGATAAATATCTTACTTTTATAGACAAGGTGGCTGCAGATAGGAGTGGTTCTCCATTAAGTATAAAAAGGATAAGAGAGCTGCAAGTGACTCTTACAGATAAAAATCCACAAACTACCAATAATTCTAATGATTTGACCAGTAAAGTAGTTAATAAAGCTTTAAAAGTACGTCGTGCAGCCGTTAGTTTTGCTGCTGGTTTTATTATAAAGCCAAAAGATGTAGCTAAGTTCAAAAAATTACCTAAAGAAAAAAAAGAGCAAATTAAATTGGTTCAAAAATGTATAGAGCTAGAAAACAATCAACAAATTTCTACTCAAGACAAAAAAGATGCTCGTCAAGCTATCAATAAAGAATTTGACTCTTTAGTACGAAAAGAATTTAGAAAAAATAGAGATAATATCTGGCGCATTATGGCAAGACGGAAAGAACACGGAGAGTTGTTTAGCCATGAGTCAAGAGATGAAATAAGGGATGCAATGTTGCATCCCTTTCAAAAAATTACCGAAGACAAAGACTTAACTCTTCTTGAGAAAACCGCTAAAATAACAATGAAAGTAGGAGAAAAAGCACTAGGTGGTGGTAAGTATCTTGTAGGAAAAGTTGCTGAAGTTGCTCAATATGTAGTAAAGCATTCAATAAAACAACCTGTAATGGCTGCGTACAGATTGCCAATGTCTACAGTGAATGGATTAGAGTATCTAACTCTAAAAGCACAAGCTGCGGCTGAGAATGATCTAAAAAAGAAAGCTCAACTAGAGCAAGATGCAGATATAAAATTTAAAAACTTAGGTTATGAAGGAGAGAAATTTATTAGAGCGGTAGCTGCAACTGCTGGCATTGCGCTTGTAGATACTGCAATCGTATCTACTCTTGGAGCGCATGTTCCTGCTATGGCTGCGGTTCATGTAGCTATGTCTTCGGCTATGGAAGCAATTCCTGCTGCGTCTGGGGCTCATCATGGTGGAGAAGCTATATTAATTACTGCTGAAGCTGCTCATCAAGTGCAGAATGTTAGAGACGGAGTGGAAGCAATAAAAGAGAAGGTAGATTTAATTGAAAAACATCAAAAAAACTTGCAGCCTCATGAAAAGAAAAAAGATCATAAAAGGAAAAACATTCACAAACTTGGCATAATTGGTTTATTAGAATTTAATGAAACGGGTAGCATGGAAGATGAGGATTCTCGAAGTAATTCACTTCGGAAAGAGGAATTAAAGACAAGAGAAGTTATGGAATCAAAGGCAAGAGAAGCTATGGGAGCTGAAGATGTTCAAGGTAAAGCCCTTAGAAAAGAAGGAACTGAGGAATTAAAGGCTAGAGAAGATATGCAAGCTGAAGATGTTCAAGGTAAAGCCCTTAGAAAAGAGGGAGCTAAGGAATTAAAGACAAGAGAATCTATGGGAGCTGAGGATGTACAAAGCGAAGCTCTTAGAAAAGAAGGAACTGAGGAATTAAAGACAAGAGAATCTATGGGAGCTGAAGATGTGAACGTTAGACCTATACCTAAGTTAGTTGCTAATCTACCTATTATTTCACAGCAAGCGATCCAGCAAGCAACATTGGCATTAAAACCAGTATTAAAGATAGATGCTGGGTCTGATACAAATTCCAGCACTAGCACTAGCACAAAAGGTAAAGCAGCTGTTAAAAAACGATAATTATTTGAACAAAGAGACGTAAAATACCTCTGTTTTATTGTCAATAATCCTACTAAAAATGTAAAAATTGCTATTAAATCTTCGTGATAAAAGATAAGTAATATTATTTTTTGCTTGTAATGATTATGTCAACATGATTCAATTATTAATTGAGGATTACTTTATTAATTCCGATTTTTAGGTCGGTAAAATAATATTGGAGTGCAGAAGCTAATGAAAAAAAGAACG
>CANDYO010000052.1 GCA_947424995.1 Rickettsiales bacterium
TGCTCTTACAACAATGCTTGCAAATATTTTCATTTTGTTTAGTTTAATCTTTGGCTGTATTCTTACGGTTAACTTCATTCCAATAATGATTATATTCGCTCCTTTTATGATTGGAATGGCTGTTCGTAATGTCTCAAACTATACCTTACTCTCTAAAGTTCCAAGTCTGAATGACCGAGCTGGATTTATGTCAGTTGTATCTTGTATTCAGCATTTAGCATCTTCTGCAGGAGCCATTTTAACCTCCATTATTTTAGTTAATGGAGCTAATGGTACATTAGAAAACATGAATATTGTTGCGATGATTTCAGCTGCTTTATTCTTAATAATACCTCTAATTTTATATAAAATAGAAAAACTCAATAAACAAAGGACATCATAATGCTTACAGTTAACAATCTAACCTTCCTTTATGGTGCTAAGCTATTATTTTCGGATGTGAATCTTAACCTAAATTCTGGATATAGATTCGGCTTGGTAGGTGGTAATGGTGCTGGAAAGTCTACGTTTTTGACATTACTTGCTGGAGAAGAAGAACCTTCAGCTGGAGATATCAATATTGCCAAAAGAGCTAGAGTTGGTTGGTTAAAGCAAGATCAATTTCGCTATGAAAATACTTCTATCATCAATACCGTAATTGCTGGAAATAAAATACTTTGGGAGGCAATGTGTGAAAAAGAAAAATTGCTTGAGAAAGAGATTTGTGATGATGAAACAGGTTACCGTTTAGGGGAATTAGAACATATTATCATGGATAATGATGGCTATAGTGCTGAGTATGTAGCTAGTGAATTACTTAGCGGTTTGGGAGTTAAAGAAGAATATCACTATCAGCCGCTTTCTGTTCTGTCAGGCGGTTATAAACTAAGAGTATTACTAGCTCAGAGCTTATTTGATAATCCTGATGTTTTACTTCTCGATGAACCGACCAACCATTTGGATATTATTTCGATTTATTGGTTAGAAAATTATTTAAAAGAAACATTTAAAGGGCTATTGATTTTTATTTCGCATGACGTACTTTTTGTGAATAATTTATCAACTCATATTCTTGATATCGATTATGGAGAAATAATTCAATATACTGGTAATTACTATAGCTTTGTTAAGCAAAAAGAAGCTGTTATGGAACAAAAATTACGTGAATTAAGCTATACAGAAAAGAAAATAGCTACCATGCAGGTATTTGTGGAAAAATTCCGTGCTTCAGCATCAAGATCTAAGCAAGCTTTATCTAGAGAAAAATTAATCGATAAAATTGAATTGCCAGATATTAAGAAAAGCTCAAGAGTGATGCCTAATTTTCATTTTCATCAGAAGCGTCCATCTGGAAAATTAGCGCTTAATGTAAAAGATATTTCAAAAAGCTACGGTGATACTAAAATACTCAATAATGTGAGTTTTAGTGTAACCCGTGGAGATAAAGTAATTATTATCGGACCGAATGGAATTGGTAAATCTACTTTGCTTAAAGTATTATTAGGTAAAATAATTGCAGATAATGGTAGTTTTGAATGGGGACATGAAGCGCAGCGCTCATATTTTGCTCAAGATCATCATGAAATGCTTAATCAGTCGATCACCGCTTATGAATGGCTATGTGAGCAATTACCGGCTGAACTTACCACAAGGTTGCGTAATGTTTTAGGGCATGTTTTATTTAAACAAGATGACGCTCATAAGGATGTGTTACAGCTTTCAGGTGGCGAAGGAGCAAGATTGTTGCTTGCCAAAATTATGGTCGAAGAAAGCAATTGTTTAATTCTTGATGAGCCGACTAATCACTTAGATATTGAAGCTAAAGAAGGTTTGCAAAAAGCTTTGATTGAGTTTCCTGGAACTTTGATTATGGTAACTCATGATCGGGATTTTGCGGCTAATATTGCCACTAGAATTATTGCTATTACAGAGAAGAAGATTATTGATTATAAGGGAACGTATAACGAATATCTAGAGAGATATGGACAAGACTACTTTAAATCTTAAAAGGAGGATTTTATGAGTAATAGACCGCTATTTTGTCGTCTTGGTAATGAACTTACTGAGCTCGCAACAGTTATTTTGGTAAGACATGGAGAATCTCTATATAATAAAGATGGACTGATGACAGGCAAGCATGATCCAGAATTAACAGAAGCTGGAAAAAGCCAAGCAGAAGAAGCTGGTAAAAAATTATGTGATCATGAACTACTCATAGGTAAAGATTTTGCAATAGTTAGCAGTAATATGACTCGCACCAATCAAACAGCTATAGAGATTAAGGAAGAGTTAGAAGCTTGTTTTGCTAAAGAGTTAGCTATATCCTTGCATTCAGGATTACAAGAAATTGATAGAGGGGGATTGCAAGGTACGCCTATACCTTACGTGAAAGCAGAGCTTAAAGATTTACCTAATAATCAGAGCCATCCTGTTCATGGTGGCGAGAGTACTGATGAATTTACTCAAAGAGTTACTAATGCTATATGCGACCTTTTTTGCTCTCCAGTAAAAATATTAATAGCGGCAGCACATGGTTATTCAGGAGCTAGAGCTAACTATCAATTTATGGGAGAAGAAGTTCATCTGGGTAATAGTGAATTTTTAATCTTCAATCCATATGAGATAAATAACTTAGCAGGCGTATGTAGCAATATAGTACTAGTAGAAACTGTAGTAGAATTTTAAATTCATAATGAAAAATCGTATTATCCTTACTGCTATTATCGGGAACATCTTAGAATATTACGATTTTGCTATTTATAGCGTATTTTATCTACAAATAGCTAAAGCTTTTTTTCCAACATCTGACCTTAGGGTCCAAATATTATTAGCTTTGGCAGTCTTCGCTCTTGGTTCATTTGCTAGGCCTTTTGGCGGTATTATTTTTGGTCATCTAGGTGATAGATATGGACGAAAAGTCTCTTTAACTGCTGCTATGCTAGGAATGGCGGTGCCAACTTTATGTATTGCTTTGATTCCTAGTTATGATCAAATAGGAATTTATGCGCCTATATTACTGATAGTTTTTCGAATGTTTCAAGGTCTATCTGTTAGTGGCGAAGGCGCTAGCGCTGCTATATTCCTCCTTGAACATTTTTATAAATGGCGCCCAGGTCTTTTAAGCTCAATTGTTATGGCCTCCAATACCTTAGGAGCATTGCTTGCCACTTGCATAGGTATCTTAATCAGTAAAATTGATGAGCTTGATTGGCGCGTTGCTTTTATTATTGGGGGCATGTTAGGATTAGTAGGGATTTATCTAAGAATTAAAATTAGTGAAACCCCAACTTTTCAATTATTACAACAGCAAAATAAAATACTTAAGTTTCCACTAGTAGCCGTTTTTAAAAATAATGCAAAAAATATTTTAATTTGTGCTTGTATAGGTGGAACTACGGCTAGTTTTAGCTATTTTGTAAAAACTTATCTCAACGTATTATTTACTAATTTTCTTGGTTATAGCCAAGATATAGCTTTGGGATATGTTGCGTTTTGTACAGGTTTATTGATGCTGTTTATTCCATTTTTTGGTTGGCTAAGTGATAAAATAGGCTTCAAACAAGTAATAATTGGCTCAGCTTATATTAGTATTATTGCTATAATTCCTACTATTATGTTAACTCAAAGTCATAATAATATGGTTATATTATTAGCTCTAGTGATTTTTGCATTATTAACCAGCTCTATTTCAGCGCCAGCTTATAGATATGCAGTTACTTTATTTCCACCAGAGCAGAGAATCTCTGGAGTGGCTTTTAGTTATAATTTAGGTATAGCTTGCCTAGGCGGTACCGCCCCTTTCATTTTTACTTATTTAAATAATATAACCCACCTCAATTACGCAGCAGGTTTTTATATAATCTTTACTTCAATCTTACTTTTAATAGTATTAAAGCTCTTAGATAAAAAATAGTAATTTTTATAGCTATTCTGCTTCCGAAGAAGCTTCTCCATACATTTTTAGAATCATCGCAGAGCAATCGTTTATACTCATTTCTGCGCACGTTATACCAATGGAATATAGGTCAGCGTCTGTAAGAGTCTCTAAAGGTAGTTTAGGGTCATTATTGGAATTAATTGTTACAAGGTCCTTAATTATTTTCAATCGGAAAACATAGACTATCTCGGTGTAATTATTCATTTGTCCTTTAGAAAAGGCAAAACCACTTACTAATATAGCTGCGCCTAAGATATACATAATGTTACTCCTTTTAATTAACTAGCTTAATAGTACCATTCTCAGCGTCATCCCTAACGAGAAAAAACTAGGTATCACCTAGTTTTGACGAGACCCTAGGATTTTTAGAAGTTCATATCCTCATGAGACCCCCGGTTGCGCTGCCTTCGGCAGCTTGCCAGGGATGACGCTAAAATTAGTGTATGAGTCTAACAGTATCAGGCAAAGTTTAACAATTGATTAAGTTTTTCTCTAATAATATATTTAAAAAATCTCGAAGTTAACTATCGCTTAATATATATGCGCTACTCTATATGAAAATATTTAATTTAACATAGGATTTTATCATGAGAAACCGCGGTTCTTTTTCAGGTTTTAATCTAAATAAAGCATTAATTGATTCTTATAGCCAAGAAATTTTCTATTCATCTATAATTCCTGTATCCACTGGCTTTCCAGGTTTTAAACAAGAAAATGGTGTTCAGCCTAGAATTAAGATTATAGTTAATAATATGGGCTGTACTCCAGGTATTTTGCGCCAAGAGTCAGAAAGAGTTCTACGGATAAAGTGTGATCTTGCTAAATCAGTTTCTAAAATTACCAACCTGCCAAATGAAGCAAGCCCAACTATTGATGCCAAACATCTACTTGATATCTCCAAGAAAGGACAAAAAACTAATATTCTAATAATTAGTGAGAATAGCTTAGATAATAAAAAGTTAACAGAACATATAACTTATAATTATTATGGTTGGACTCAAGATAAAAAATTATCATGGGGGAAATTTGAGCATGTTATTAGAGCGGATTTAAGAGCATTGATAACCAAGCCTCATTTAACCAATCTTGCGCAATTTTTATATGACGCCCTTAATTCTAGGGGGATTGAAATACTAGAACAGGAAGTTGGAACAATTCTGCGTAATCAAGCAGATAAAACTTTAATTATTCTAGAGTGGCATTTAAAACCAGAACAATTACGTGATGCTGAAAATTACCCAAATTTACAAGCAATATTAACTTCGCTAACTGGCCATAATATTATTATAACTGCTAAACATTATGCAAGAAAATATGTAGAACTTACCTTCAAACCAAATACTATTTTAGAAAATACTGGCTACATCTCTAGAGACATAGAAAAATATTTAGAAAATAATTTTCAAGATCATCTATTCTATCAAAGTTTATTATCGTTGTTTAATTCCAATAAAGATCTTCGAGAAATATGCAAAAGTCCAAGCATCTTAGAGATGGTTTGTTATATTTTATTGCAAGGAGATACGCTTAAGCTACAAAGTTCAATAAAGTCTCCTACCATGAGCGGTTTATACTCTGATATGATGCATTTAAACGGGCTTAGATATGGAGAAAAATATATTACGGGTTATAAAGGAGATGTTTTGTCGTACCCTATTGTTCAATTCATGCAACAATTAGCTTATAAAGCATTAATTCTTAATTCTAAGCTTATTTCAGAGGCGCTATTATTAGAAGTTTTAGAACCATATACAAGTGGCATTATAAAAGGTCTTGCTGCTGGTACCGATCCTATAGAGTTAATCAAAGAATTTGGTGTCATTCAATTGGATCCAAATTCAAGTCCAATGCTTCCCAGATATTTTTTTGCTGACTTTAGTTTCCAAGAATTTATGGCAGCCTCTCACCTAAAAAACTTACTAACTAGCTCAGAGCAAAAAGATATAAGCTCAGCTAAACTTTTTATAGCTATACATGGCAATAATAAAGAATATTTACAAACCATGAAATTCCTCTTTGGTTTAATTAGCATGCATCAAGAAGAGCGTAGCAAATTAGTGGCTATGGAAACTTTAGGTAATGCTTTAGTTTATAGTAGTGAAAATGTTTTAAAAATAGGTGGTAATAATCAAATTATCTATATGATGCACCTATTATCACAATCTATTAGGAATGGTGAATTAGACCCATTTATCCCTCAAAAAGTGATCGATTATTTAGATAATACTATTTTAAGAAACTTAGAAAAATGGGGTCCACACTTAATTAAGAGCCAATATTTATCGACCACTATTATAACTGAATTATCAAATATGCTAGAAGGAAACAAGCAAGAATTTCTTCAAGCTTCTCAAATATTATCTTTATTAAATGGTATAAATTTGGAGAAAAAAGATGAGATAGCTCAGGTTTTAATGTCAAAGCTGTTAGATAATGATCTTGAAATAGTGGAGACTTCAGTACGCTCATTGCAACATATGTTAGATTGCGAAGCTGTACAAAGCTTTTTGGTAAGGATATTAAAAGATCCAAGAGTTAGTGTAAGGCTGGTTGCGATTGAGGTTCAAGGGCAAATAGCTAATCAGAATTCTGTTACTCCATTATTAGAGAGACTTGGAGATCAAGACAATTGGGTAGTGGTTGCAACTTTAGATGCTTTAAAAAATTTATATCATCTTAGAAGTTTAAGAGAAAATATAATTTCAGAATTAATGGAAAGACTAGGCAAAGAACATAGTGATAACCAAATAATATTACCCAAGCTCTTAGAATGCTTAAAACATTTTCAATATGGAGACCTACAAATACATTGGGAGTTATTGCAAGTAATAAATAAAAGTACAGATATAGAACGAGCAAATAAAGCGATAACGGCCATGGAAAGAGTAACTCTTATCCAAGGGTTAGATGTCAATGCCATTATAGACGAAATGTTAGTTAAGTACTATGCCGTTAAAGGTCTCATTAGCAGTATCGTTAGCAACAGCAAATATTATCCAATTAGAAGTAATATCATAGATTTTTTAAATGGAATGTTCCCAAAAGCTGATCTAGTCCATCGTGATAAGATATATGCACTATTAGAACATGATATTAGCAGTAAAAGTGAAAGAGTTCAAATTGCGATTATTCACACTCTAGTCAAAATATTACCTATTTGTGCCGATAAACAGGATGGAATTTTTGCTCTATTAACAAAAGCTATGAGTTCACAATTTGTCCATGCTAAAATCTTAGCAATAAGTATAATGACAACATTTGATCGTGGTTACCTTCTAAGTAAAGATCCTAAAATCATAGCAACAATGACTAATATATTGTTAACGAATATAGTTAGTCTTACCGATAAAGAAATATTAATTACAGCTATCCAAACTCTTGGTAATTTATCCAATCGCTCTTCAGTAGAAAATATTGTAGGGATCATCCGTGCTATTCACATCAGTAACCAAGATGAAGATATCCAGAATGCAATAATGGAAGTGATAGGTGAAATATTTAGTCAGCTTTCCACAATCTATATGGTAGCTTTATTAAGTTTTATAGCTAATGAAGCAGAAACTAATGGATCTGAAAAAGTAAGAATTACTGCGATTCATGCAATGCATAAAAATAATGAAGCTGTTTCTAGTACGCAAAGCTCTGTTGTAGAAGAATATATTACTCAACTTACTTTAGACTCTAGAAGCGATCTTGTAAAAGATGTTGCTATAGCTGTATTCCTTGAATTATATGATGATGACTCAAGAGTAAAAAAGATATTAAGCTTCTATCTGAATGCGGCTAAAAATGAAGAAAGTAAAGCGGCTGCTATATATTCTGTGGGGAGAATAGTTGCTAAGACAACTCAAATAATAGATGAGCAAACTCTTAATAAAGTTATTGAAATGTTATTTACCAACATTGATTCAGTACTTCAGGTCATTCCATCTTTAATGGTAATGATTGGTAAAATCCCTGTTATTAAAATGGTGGAAATATCTGACAAATTACTAGCAACTACCGGACACTCTAATCCAATCATTCGTAGTCTAGCAATAAATACCTTGATTCATATAGCAACCGCTCCTGCTGAGATAAAAAGACAAATCAAACCCTTATTTGGTCAAGATACAAGGGATAAGTTATTATTAGCTGAGAATATTCGCGATGCAAATCATTTAGCTAATAAATATTCAAACAGCGATCTTATTATATCTCCACCAGATCAAGTTATATTAAATAACTTATTCTATCCCATATTGCTGCGCTGTTTGCAAACAAGCAATATTTTTATTCACATGCGTTTTATTAATTTATTGTCTAAAGTTAGATACGACGAAACTGCAGTTCTAGATGTTTTGGATTATGAATTAGGCCTTCATATCAATATACAAGATAAACTTAGGTTGATTGATATTATCAGAACAATATTTAGTTCTGACCTTAAATTATTACGCAAACTAGAGCAAATATCTAAGCGATTATCTCCCGAACCAATCGATTTGGACAGTAAATTTCCTAACATAGATGCTATAATGGCCAATTTAGATGAATTCGCTCAAACAGTAATTGATAATCATTTAGATATCAGAATTACTATTGATAAGCTTATTCTTCCAGAGAGAGAATATTCTTTTGGTTATCTTGCAAATTTAGAGTTACAGCTTGATTATGCCAAAAAATTATATTTAGCTATCATTGCCCTTAATCAAGGATCACCATTAGAAAACGAAGTAGAACCTCTTTTTTACGAAATAACTCATGCATATCTGAATTACGAAAATATTCAATTATCAGTTTTACATAAAACTACAGATAAGCAAAGTCTAACGGATATTATTTTAGTTGCCGAGAGTAAAACTACCTTCGGTGATATTTTAGTTAAAAAAATATCTATTGATAATCATCAACTGAAAATAGTAGTTCATAGAAGTATTGAGGAAAATTATCCTCAGCTTGCATTGGGTAAACCATCAGATTTCGAATATCATATCAGTAGTTTTCCTATTACACCGGATGAAGAGATAGCTTTATTGAAATCACTGGTTGGCTGCCAGAATAAAGAAGATTTATTCTCCGTTTTAACTAATGTTTTTGCCCATCATTTATCGCATTATAATTGGAGAACTGATGGAATAGCTATCGGTCATAATAAGCTTATAAAATTTTCAGGATATGAAGATAGATTAGCTCGTGTTGAACATAGACTCAAAGATATTGAGCAACAATTAATTGAAACAATCAAAGGTTTTGAAGGATTTAAAACAAGTCAAAGAACTATTAATAATATTATTACTTCATTGCAAGAAAAAGAGCAAATAGAAGCTTCGCCAGATTTAGATGATTATCAAAGAGGATTGCTGCTTAAACTAGCTCATGAATTAAATGAATTACATATGGCTGCAATGGTAGTCCAAACTGAGATGGTAAGCAATAATCAAAAAGGTGTTGTTGGTAATATAGGCGCTTTTTTCAATGCAGTTAGTGCTCATGTGCCAATAGTAGGAGCTGCAATTGATGTTTTAGGCTCAATGCTAAGCGCTGTTGATAATAATATGCAAGCAGTTATTGCTAAAAATATTGCTAATTTGTCTATCAGTTCTTCTGACATGGCACATATAGCAAAAAAACTTGCTTTGAAAATAGCTACTAGCAAATTAAAAACCGAAGAATTCAATAATGACGATATCTTAGCAAAGATAGGAGATATTTTAAATTTCGCTACAGATGTGAAAGCAAGTATTATTACAAGTATTGCTAGCTTGCTTAGCTCTAGACTAGAGCATCAAGCTGAGTTAACTAGTGAAGAAGCTAGAGGTGAACAAGATGCTGAATTAATTCTGCAGATATTAGTGAGCTATATAGCCACTGGTCGCTGTAAATTAACTGTAAATTGGCGTACTAATTACGATATATTGGATGGATTTTTTAGTAAAAACTATATTATTACAGCGGCTGTGCCAATAACTACACCAGGAGCAAGCTTAGTTATAGATACAGCTTTACATGATGATGAACAAAGTTTAGTAATGGTTTTTTCTGCTCCAACACAAAGCAGCAAGACTCCTAGTCGTCTTAAGCAGTCGTACAAGAAGGCTGAAGATATAGCAAATAATGTTTTACATAAAGCTAGACTATTACTAGGTTTAAAAGCAAATATTATTATAGATCAAGAACAGCAAGAGGCATTCGTCAGCTCTCTCACTAGTGCTCTAGCTAGAGAGGATTACGCTGATAATCAGCGCTTACTTTATTGGTCTGATCAAAATCGTCTCCTAAAAGATAATTTGGTCGGACAGTTAGCTCAACAACTTATCCAATTAAAAGCTTTTAAATTAAGTGAAACTACTTTAAATGTTGATCCTCAGTTTATGATCGATGATCCAGTATTTACTGATATTATGGATCATGCTAGAGCGGTTTTGCAGCGCCATAGATATTTTGATCGGGCTGAAAAACAAATTGCGATAGAATATACAGCTAAAACTGCTGATTTTACTTATGTGGAGCCGTCTGTGGAGCCACCTAAGCTTACAGATTCAAATATAAAAATAAATATAGATTTAGCCCTAACTGGTGGAATTTTAATGAAAAGCATGGAGGTGTTACCCGCTTTAAAATATCTCCTAACTGACTATATACCTATTATACCTTATATTAAAGATCTGCCGATTGTTAAGGCTATCTCACAATATGAATATCCAACATCTGTTTTTATATATTCTGTAGGTAGTTTTACATTTGCGCACGCTTGTTCAATCCATCCTGGTTATTCCTTAATTTCAGCTGCTCTTTTTGCTGCAAGAGAACCTATTTACCAATTTAGAGCGGAAAAGCTTAACCAAGTTAATAAGATGGAAGATGGATGGATTAAGTTTGGAATATATATTGGAACGGATACTTGTATTTCGTTGGCTATAGCTGCACCTCTTGTTCCCATAACTCCTCTAATTGCTGTCGGCGGTTTAGCTATTGGTAGTATTAATTACTATAATTCACAACCACATGAGGATAATGTTATTGCTAATTTAATAGCTCGTACTGTAACTACTACAGCGATTATCCCTTGTAAGAAATTTGTGGAAATATATCCTACTGCTAAAGAGCAAGTATTAGCTACAGGAGTTTGCATTGGAGCGCTAGCAAATATTCATTATTTTTCTAAATTTGCGGGGAATATAGTGAATGAGTTAGTTGGGCATCACTTACTTACAGGTAATAGTACCGAAGGAGAAGTTAACTAAGTAGATGAAGGGGTTTCAAGATAATGTTTTTTGTAATAGTGGTGCACCCGGAGGGATCCGAACCCCCAACCTCATGATTCGTAGTCATGTACTCTATCCAGTTGAGCTACGGGTGCTTTATGAAGAAACTTACAAAGAAAAGATGGTACCTCTGGCCAGACTCGAACTGGCATGTTCTTGCAAACAACAGATTTTGAGTCTGCCGCGTCTACCATTCCGCCACAGAGGCAACTTGCATAAGCAGTTATAGAAAATTATAGTTAGGATGTAAAGATGTTTTTGTTAAAAACAGCAGAAATTACTGCAGCAAGATCATTTAAATAAAATGCTAATAATAATGAAAGCGAGAAAACAATCGAGGTTATTAGAGTTAAATAACCATTTTTATGACAATATACATGAATCCCTTCTTCTAAAGGAGGCTGTAGCATTTGAAAAATTGCTCTAGCAAAATAGTAACAAGCAAGAATCGAGCTAACAAGCAAGCAGCCTATCGCTATTATCCCTATACTATTATAAGCTATTGCTTGATATAGATTGCTGATAGTTAAATAACCAACGCTAAATGGTAAGCCAATTATAGACAGTGCGCTAAAGGTAAATAAAACTACAGGGATTGGTAGTTTTCTAAATATTCCTTGCATCTCACTAACTTTAGCTTGGTGCATACTAATATAAATAATCCCTGCACTAAAAAATAAAGTGATCTTAGCAATACTATGAGCAAGCATTTGCAATATAGCTGCAGTTACACTTGCGTGACTAGTAAAACTCAAAACTAAGATAATATAACTTAACTGACTAATAGTGGAATAGGCTAATATTCGCTTTAATCCATCCTGCTTACAAGCTTTGATGCCAGCAAAAAGAATAGTAAAACATGCTAGCAAGCTTAACCAGTCAATAGTCCAAGGAGAGATTTGATGGATATAAGCCAAATAATCTATTCCAAACAAGTAAACAAATACTTTAATCAAAGCAAATATACCAGATTTAACCACTGCGACTGCATGCAGCAATGCGCTTACTGGTGCCGGAGCTACCATGGCTTCTGGTAGCCATCTATATAGTGGAAAAATAGCAGTTTTACTAAAGCCAAATACAAAACAAATTAACAGCAGCAAAATATCTTTAACTACTGTTTGGTCATTAAAGATACCACCAGGAGTAAATGAACTAGCGCCATAATATTTATCAAGAAAAACTAAAGCAAAAAGTAGAAAAACGCTAGAAGAGCAAAACAGTAGGGTGATATATAGTCTTCCAGCTCTGCGAGCATGATCAGAGAATGATTGGATTACTAGGGGGTAAGTTGAGAAAGTTAGAATCTCATAAAAAATGAATAAGGTTATTAAATTGGCTGAATATCCTATAGCTAAGCTTGCCATAATTGCTATCGGCATAAATAAAAAGAGGATATTAGCTTTTAAATCTTTACCTAAATGAGAATGTTCTTGGGCAGTTAAATAGTAAGAGCTATATAAATTAGTAGCGCAATATAGAGTGCTAACCATTAAAGCAAAAATAATCGCTAAGGGCTCAATAGTGAATGCTAACTGATAGCCATTAAGAATATTTAACAGGTCTATAGTGGTTGCCTTGCCGCTATAACTAAGCCAAATATAAGCATTGTTAATTATCAGTGATAAACCAGCTAAATTGATAATGATTTGGCTAGATAAGCGATGCTTAATAAAGGAACCACCTGCAGCAATGAGCGGAAGAATAAGATTTAAGCTGATTAAAGTAATCATGG